>CAUJIL010000202.1 GCA_963204845.1 Pseudomonadota bacterium
AACGCGCTGGACGAGTTCGGCGCGCGCCAGATGGGCATCGCGCTGGAGCACGATCGCGCGGACGCCACCGCCGGCGAGACGGTGGACCCGCACCAACTGCTCGGTATCGAGCTGAATCCGCGCGCGGCGGCGATCGCCTAAGTGGTGCTGTGGATCGGTTACCTGCAGTGGCACTTCCGCACCCACGGCCAGGTGAATCCGCCGCAGCCGGTGATTCGCGATTTCCGCAACATCGAAAACCGCGATGCGGTGCTGGCCTACGATCGCGTGGAGTACCTCACCGACGAGCGCGGGATTCCGGTCACGCGCTGGAACGGCGTCACCTACAAGATCTCGCCCGTCACCGGCGAGCAGATTCCCGATGAAAGCGCACGCATCCCGGTCGAGCGGTATGTGAATCCGCGCAAGGCAGAATGGCCGGCGGCGGATTTCGTGGTGGGGAATCCGCCGTTTATCGGGGCATCGAGCGTTCGGCGCGCGCTGGGTGATGGCTACGCTGATGCGCTACGCGCTACGTGGCCCGAAGTTCCCGAGTCGGCGGACTTCGTGATGCACTGGTGGCACAAAGCCGCCGATATGACGCGCAAGGGCGAGCTGCAACGTTTTGGTCTGATCACCACCAACAGCATCCGGCAGACGTTCAATCGACGTGTGCTGGAAGCGCATCTGGCTGCGTCGACCAATCCGCTCTCGCTGGCCTTTTCGATCCCGGATCACCCATGGGTAGACAGCGCGGATGGTGCTGACGTGCGAATCGCGATGTCGGTAGGAGACCGAGAGCAGCAGATCGGCCAACTGCTAGAAGTGAGGACAGAACAGACGACCACCGATGGTGAGGTCGCGGTCCAATTTAGGCGGCGAAGTGGGCGGGTGCACGCTGATTTGCGTATTGGCGCCAACGTGGCCAGCGCAATAACACTACGCGCGAACGCGGGCATCAGCTGCCCCGGTTTCAAGCTCCACGGCTCGGGTTTCATCGTCACGATGGAGCAGGCCATTGCGCTTGGCTTTGGGAGCGCGCCAGGGCTTGAGAAACACATCCGGCATTATCGCAATGGTCGCGATCTAACCGACAGCCCACGAGGCGCTCTTGTCATCGACTTGTTCGGGCTAGACGCGACAGATGTACGCACGCGCTTCCCCGCGGTCTATCAGCATGTGCTGGAGCGAGTGAAGCCAGAACGTGACCAGAACAACCGCGCGACATACCGCGAAAACTGGTGGACGTTTGGCGAGGCACGCGGTGCGTTCCGACCTGCTCTTGCAGGGCTTAGGTGCTACATCGCTACCGTCGAGACGTCCAAGCATCGCACCTTCCAAATGCTGGATCCGAGCGTTGCGCCTGACAATAAGCTGATCGTGATTGCGTCCGCAGATCCTGCTCTGCTCGCGGTACTATCGAGTCAATCTCATATAGGCTGGTCGCTTGCCGCGGGAGGGAGGCTCGGCGTAGGCAACGATCCGGTGTACGTAAAAACGCGATGCTTCGAGTGCTTCGCCTTCCCCGTACTGTCCGACCAGGCGCACGATCACCTGCGCACCCTCGGCGACCAGCTCGACGCTCACCGCAAGCGCCAGCAGGCCGCGCATCCGACACTCACGCTGACCGGCATGTACAACGTGCTGGAGAAACTGCGCGCCGGGGAACCGCTGACGGAAAAGGAGCGCACGCTACACGAGCAGGGCTTGGTATCGGTGCTGCGCCAGCTCCACGACGAGATCGACGCGGCCGTGCTCGACGCCTACGGCTGGAGCGACCTGCTGCCGCTGCTCCGGGTCGCACACGGCAACACGCCACCGGCCGCGGATCAGCGTCGCGAGGACGCGAAGCGCACCTTCGATGAATCGGTGCTGGAGCGATTGGTCGCGCTGAACGCCGAGCGCGCGGCCGAGGAAGCGCGCGGCCTGGTGCGCTGGCTGCGGCCGGAGTTCCAGAATCCGCAGGCGCGGCAGGAGCCGGAGCAGGGACGCATCGACGTCGCAACCGAAGAAGAAGAGACCATCGCGCCCGTTGCCGCAACCAAGCCGCTACCGTGGCCCAAAGACGCGGTGGCACAGGTGCGCGCCGTTGCCGACGTGATCGCCGCCTGCCCTGCCGGGCTCACGCTGGCAGAGCTCGAAGGACGGTTCACCGCGCGTGGTCCGTGGAAGCGGCGGCTGCCGACCGTGCTGGACATGCTCGGCGCCGTCGGACGCGTGCGCGAGCACGAGGGGCGGTATCGAGGCGCGTGAGGCAACTGCGCCGAAGCGGACCCCACGGAGACGTTTCCGTAGCGGGTTTGCGTCGCGACGCTCTCAACTCCGGGCAAAGGCGATCAGGGAAGCCATGTCGTGCCGGTCAGCGGTGCGCAACGCCGTGATGTACTGCTGCCGGGTGTCGCTCGCATCGACCAGATTGTCGCTTCCCCATGTGAACCGAGGGCGACCCAGGCGCTGGACGAGGAGGTCCGCCATCAGGCGGGCATGCCGACCGTTGCCGTTCGGAAAGGGATGAATTGCAACGAGTCGATGGTGAAACCGGATGGCGATCTCGTCGGGCGGGTAGCTTGCGCGCTCGATCTGGAAACGGGTGTCGTCGAGCAGATTCCGTAGTTCGACTGCGATCTTCAACCAGTCCACACCGACGTTCTTGTCCGAGCGACGGAACTCGCCGGCCCACTTCCAGGTGTCTCCGAACATTCGCCGGTGCAACTGGCGCACAAATGCCTCGGTGAGAATTTCCTGGCGCTGCCTGTTTGCCCAGGCTTCACCGTGAGCGATGTTGAGCTGCTCCCATTCGTTGAGCTCGCCCTGTGTGGTGATATGGTCGGGGATCAGGCTGGCCCGTTCGTCACCGTCGAGCGGCGTGGCACCAGGCGGGTACTCGAACGTGCCCGTCATGCGGCCGGCTTCTCCCGCGCGCGTTCCTTCCACAGGGCACGCCGCGAACCTCCGAGCAGGTTCTGCGCGAGGGCCCGGGTCTGCGCCTCGAGGGTTTCGCCGGAGGTGCCTTGGGCCTCCAGCGCCATCGTGTGACCAATGGCTGCCATCTGCCGACGGGCCAACGTCATGGCCCGGTTCGCCAGTGTGTCGGCCAGGCTTTGCTTCGGCACCAACGCGTAGTGCAACTCGCAGCCCAGCGCCTCGGCGGCGCGGCGCAAGGTGGCGAGACTGATGGTGTCGTCGGCCTCCGAGCTTTCCAGCCGTATCACGGTGGACGGGGCGACGCCCAGACGGGCAGCCAAATGCGCCTTCGCCATTCCCAGACCCTCGCGGATCGCCCTGACCCAGCCCGACGGCGGACGTGGCGGCAGTTGGGCGCTACGCCAGCGATTCAGGGCGTCATCGAGTTGACGAAGTTTGAGTTCGGAGAAGTTCGATTTCATTATCATGCGCCTCAGTGCAACATGCAGCATCAAAATATTGCATCATAGAGCACTATTTGCAATTCTTTTACGGCATTTCAATGCAACATAATAGTGACCCGCGCTGCGTGGCAGCCAGCCTTCAGCAAGCGGGAAGGCACTGCAGGTGTGCAATGCCACGCGAGATCCGGACGCGAACCGGTGCCGGGGCTGGCTACTCCCCCTCGTCCTCGAAGTAACCGTCCTCGGACAGTCCCGGCGCGCCCTCTGGCGGAACGCAGCCCTTCTGCTCGGCGAGTTCCGTGAGCGCGCGCAAGCGCGTGAGCTCCCCGGTGTTGTCGGTCAACAGCTCTTGCGCCGAACCCTTGAATTCCCCGAGCGCCGCGGCACCGGCGCGACCACCCTGATTGGCCTTGCGGAACTGCTCCTGGTGCAGCGCCTCCATACGCGTGCTCGCATCGATGGCCTCCGGCAGGCCGGCGACCGGGTTGATCGACATCTTGATGGCAGCTTTCGTCTGCGCCATGGCTGCGGCCTCGAGCGCCGGGCCCTCTACGGCTTGTCGCCGCTCGAGTTCGCCCTGTGAGGCGTCGACTTCCTCGTTCGCGCGCTCGGCGTTCGCCAGCATGGTGTGCATGTCGTCCATGCCGGCGAACATGCGCTCCATCTCGGCGCCGATCTGCTCGCAGCTCAGGTCCGCATCGCCGGGCCTCGACGCATCCGCGCCCAGGATCTGCTTCGCGGCCCTGACGGCGGCATTACCACCGGGGGGTTGGGCGTTCGCCGGACCGACGACCGACAACATGAGCAGCAGAGGGAGTGGGTAGGGTACTGTGCGCATGACCGTGCACCTCGCCGACTCCTGGTGTCTGGCCGGCAACGGTACGCCGATGCGCAGCGCGCATCAATCAGAATCAGGCACGCGATGCCACCCGGGGATCGCATTTCCGCTGCGTCATACAGCCGTCACGATCGCTCCGACACAATCGCGGACGGGCAACCCGCCGGGAGCGGCTCTTGCTTGACGCCAGTCATGGCGGCAGCGGCTGCATCGTTGCAGTGTGGTGCGACTCTTTCGCCACAGAGTCGTCCAGGGTCATCGACTACGCACTCGTTTCGCCGTCTCTCCGTCCGAGGAACCGATCAGATGTCGTCGACACGCCCCGCCCGCTCCCGCAAAGCCGCCCGTGATCCGCTCTCGCCCGAGGAGCTCCGACTGATCGACGCGTGGTGGCGCGCCTGCAACTACCTCTCGGTCGGCATGATCTACCTGCGCGACAACCCGCTGCTGGAGGAGCCGCTCGCCACGCACCACGTGAAGCACCGCCTGCTCGGGCACTGGGGAGCAAGCCCCGCGCTGTCCTTCGTCTGGGCGCACCTCAATCGCGTGATCGCGCGCGACGGCCTCGACATGATCTTCATGGCGGGTCCCGGTCACGGCGCGCCGGGCGTGCTCGGTCCGGCGTGGCTCGAGGGCAGCTACTCCGAGGTCTATCCGGACAAGAGTCAGGACCGCGAGGGCTTGCGCAAGTTCTTCAAACAGTTCTCGTTCCCGGGCCATATCGGCTCGCACGTGACACCGGAAACGCCCGGCTCGATCCACGAAGGCGGCGAGCTCGGCTACAGCCTCTCGCACGCCTACGGCGCCGCGCTCGACAACCCGGAACTTATCGTGGCCTGCGTGGTGGGCGACGGCGAGGCCGAGACCGGTCCGCTCGCGACCGCCTGGCACTCGAACAAGTTCATCAATCCGATCCGCGACGGCGTGGTGCTACCGATACTCAACCTGAACGGCTACAAGATCGCCAATCCCACGATCCTCGCGCGCATCAGTCACGCGGAACTGGAAGCGCTGTTCCGGGGCTACGGCTACACGCCGTACTTCGTCGAGGGCTCCGATCCCGCCACGATGCACCAGGCGATGGCCGCGACGCTGGACACGGCGATCCGCGAGATCCGTAGCGCACAACGTCGCGCGCGCGAGAGCGGCACCGCCGAACGACCGCGCTGGCCGATGATCGTGCTGCGCGCGCCGAAGGGCTGGACCGGGCCGGCCGAGATCAAAGGCAAGAAGGTCGAGGGCTCGTGGCGTTCGCACCAGGTCCCGTTCTCGGACGTGCGCGGCAACCCGTCGAACCTGCGGCTGCTCGAGGACTGGATGCGGAGCTACCGGCCCGCCGAACTCTTCGATGCCGGCGGCGCGCCGGCAGCGGAACTGCGTTCGCTGGCACCTCGGGGTACGCGGCGCATGAGCGCGAACCCGCACGCCAACGGCGGTCTGCTGCGCAAGGACCTGAAGCTGCCGGACTTTCGCGACTACGCGGTCGCCGTGCCCGAGGCGGGCCGCGTGCTGGCCGAGAACACACGGCCGCTCGGTGAGTTCCTGCGCGACGTGATGCGCGAGAACATGAACACCTTCCGCGTCTTCGGCCCGGACGAGACGGCCTCGAACCGGCTGCAGGCGATCTACGAGGTCAGCAAGAAGACCTGGCTGGCGGACTACCTGCCCGAGGACGCCGACGGTGGCGAACTCGCACCCGACGGGCGCGTGATGGAGATGCTCTCCGAGCACACCGTGCTCGGCTGGTACGAGGGCTACCTGCTGAGCGGCCGGCACGGTTTCTTCCACACCTACGAGGCCTTCGCGCACGTCGTGGACTCGATGTTCAACCAGCACGCCAAGTGGCTCGACATCGCGAAGAACCACGTGCCCTGGCGCGCCTCGGTGGCCTCGCAGAACATCCTGCTCTCGTCCACCGTCTGGCGGCAGGACCACAACGGCTTCTCGCACCAGGACCCGGGCTTCATCGACCTCGTGACCAACAAGAGCCCGTCGGTCACGCGCGTCTACCTGCCACCCGACGCGAACACGCTGCTCGCGGTCACGGACCAGTGCCTGCGCTCGACCGACTGCATCAACGTGATCGTCGCGGACAAGCAGAAACACCTGCAGTTCCTCGCCATCGACGAGGCCGTCGTGCACTGCGCCAAGGGTATCGGCATCTGGGCGCGCGCCAGCACCGACCAGGGTGCGGAACCCGACGTGGTGCTCGCCTGCTGCGGAGACGTGGCCACGCAGGAAGCACTCGCCGCGGCCGCGATCCTGCGTGAGCACCTGCCGGAACTGAAGCTGCGTTTCGTGAACGTGGTCGACCTGTTCCGCATGCAACCGGCGAGCGAGCACCCGCACGGCTCCACCGAGCGTGAGTTCGACAGCCTGTTCACGCGCGACCGGCCGATCATCTTCAACTTCCACGGCTACCCGTGGCTGATCCACAAGCTCGCCTATCGCTTCGCGAACCACGCGAACCTGCACGTGCGCGGTTACAAGGAAAAGGGCAATATCAACACCCCGCTCGAGCTGGCGATCCTGAACCAGGTCGACCGCTTCGACCTCGTGATCGACGTGATCGACCGCGTGCCCGGGCTTCAGGACCGTGCCGCGCACCTGAAGGAGCGGATGAAGAACGAGATCATCCTGAACCTCGCCTACGCGCACGAGCACGGAACGGACCGGCCCGAGATCACCGAGTGGACCTGGCCATGGTGAGGAACACGAAACGCACCGCGGGCAACCACGAGCCCACGCGATCGGGAATCTCGGCCGACACGCTCGCGCGAGCCGTGGTCGACAACCTCGCCTTCGTGCTGGCGCGCTTCCCGGAGATCGCGACACCGCACGACTGGTACATGGCGCTCGCACTCAGCGTCCGCGACCGGTTGCTCGCGCGCTGGGTCGCCACCGTCAAGACCTACGTCGCGCGCGACGTGAAGATCGCCTGCTACCTGTCGGCCGAGTTCCTGATGGGGCCGCAACTCGGCAACAACCTGCTCAACCTCGGCATCGAGGATGCGGCGCGCGAGGCGATGCATTCGCTCGGACAGGATCTGGACGCGCTGCTCGCGATCGAGGAGGAACCGGGGCTCGGCAACGGCGGGCTCGGCCGTCTCGCGGCCTGCTTTCTCGACTCGCTCGCGACACTCGAGGTGCCGGCGATCGGCTACGGCATCCGTTACGAGTTCGGCATCTTCGACCAGGAGATCCACGACGGCTGGCAGGTCGAGGTCACCGACAAGTGGCTGCAGCGCGGCAATGCCTGGGAGGTGGTGCACCCGGACATCCAGTACCGCGTGAACTTCGGCGGTCACACCGAACACCAAACCGGCGACGATGGCCGGCTGCGCGTTCGCTGGGTGCCGGCACGACAGGTAAAAGGTGTCGCCTGCGATACGCCGGTTCCCGGCTACCGCGTGAACACCTGCAACACGCTGCGGCTGTGGAAGAGCGAGGCCGTCGAATCCTTCGACTTCGGGGATTTCAACCTCGGCGACTATTACGGCGCCGTGGACCAGAAGGTGCTGTCCGAGACGCTCTCGAAGGTGCTGTACCCGAACGACGAGCCCGAAATCGGCAAGCGGCTTCGCCTCGCACAGCAGTACTTCTTCGTCTCCTGCTCGCTGCAGGACATGCTGCACATGCTGACGCTGATGGGCGAGCCGCTCGCGCGGCTGCCGGATCTCTTCGCGGCGCAACTGAACGACACACACCCCTCGGTGGCGGTGGCCGAGTTGATGCGGCTGCTGCTCGACGAGCACGGGCTCGGCTGGGACCAGGCCTGGGAGATCACGCGCAGCACGCTTGCCTACACCAACCACACGCTGCTGCCGGAGGCGCTCGAAACCTGGGGACGGCCGCTGTTCCAGTCGCTGCTGCCGCGACCGCTCGAGATCGTCGACGAGATCAACCGCCGCTTCCTCGCCGAACTGCGCGCGCTCCGCCCGGGCGATGAGGCGCTCGTCGCCCGGCTCTCGCTGATCGACGAGGGCGGCGAGCGGCGCGTGCGCATGGCGCACCTCGCAACCGTCGGCTGTCACGCAGTGAACGGTGTGGCGGCGCTGCACTCGGAACTGCTGAGGACGACGGTGCTGCGAGACTTCGCCGAACTGTGGCCGGAACGATTCCACAACGTCACCAACGGCATCACGCCGCGTCGCTTCGTGGCGCTGGGCAACCCGCGTTACGCGCGGCTGCTCGACCGGTACGCCGGCGAGGGCTGGGCACGCGAACTCACGCGGCTCCGTGCGCTGGAGCCACTGGCCGGGGATGCCGGCTTCCAGGCCGACTGGCGCGGCGTCAAGCATCACGCCAAGCAAGTGCTGTCGCAGCGCATACGCGAGCGCACTGGCGTCGCGGTGGACCCCGCCATGCTCTTCGACATCCAGGTCAAGCGCATCCACGAGTACAAGCGCCAGCACCTCAACATCCTGCACGTGATCGCGCTGTACCAGCGCCTCATCGAGGAGCCCGGCAGCGATGCGGCGCCGCGTTGCGTGCTGTTCGGCGGCAAGGCAGCGCCCGGCTACCATATGGCGAAGCTGATCATCCGGCTGATCAATGGCGTGGCGGAGGTCGTCAACGCGGACCCGCGTGTCGCCGAACGATTGAAGGTGGTGTTCTACCCGGACTTCAACGTCAAGCACGCGCAGCCGATCTACCCGGCCGCGGATCTCTCCGAGCAGATCTCGACCGCCGGCAAGGAAGCCTCGGGCACCGGAAACATGAAGTTCACGCTGAACGGCGCGCTCACGATCGGCACCCTGGACGGCGCCAACGTCGAGATCCGCGAGGAAGTCGGCGCGGACAATTTCTTCCTGTTCGGCCTCGACGCCGCCGGCGTCGCGCGGCTGCAGGGCGAGAGCTATCGTCCGGCCGAGCACATCGCGCGCTCGCCCGAACTCGACGCGGCGCTCGAGGCGATCGAGGACGGCGTCTTCTCGCGCGGCGACCGCGCGATGTTCCGCGCACTGACCGATGGGCTCCGCCACCACGACCCGTTCCTGGTC
This sequence comes from Pseudomonadota bacterium, assembly GCA_963204845.1. Classification (GTDB taxonomy): domain Bacteria; phylum Pseudomonadota; class Gammaproteobacteria; order Pseudomonadales; family UBA5518; genus UBA5518. The sequence goes on from CAUJIL010000202.1 coordinate 9,189, forward strand.
TGCGCCGACTTCGCCGATTACCTCCAGTGCCAGCGGCGCGTGGACACCGCCTGGGCGGATCGGGGTGACTGGACACGCATGGCGATCCTGAATGCGGCGCGCGCCGGCAAGTTTTCCTCGGACCGCGCGATCCGCGAGTACTGCGACCGCATCTGGCGGGTGCACCCGGTTGCCGTCACGCTCGATTGAACGCGACACGCGTGCACTAGACGACCCGACCAGGGCACTCGCGTCGCGCTGGCGCTGTACGCGCACGTGGCGCCCCCTGCTATGCCCCCAAATATGCCCCCATTTCGGGGGCATTGTCTAGGTATGCAGTGGCACGCGATGGAAGGGGGTAGAAACAAAAAAGCCCGGTTTTTCCGGGCTTTGGCGCATGTCTTGGTATGTCTTGGGAGGGGGTAATGGTGGGTCGTGCTGGATTCGAACCAGCGACCAATTGGTTAAAAGCCAACTGCTCTACCGACTGAGCTAACGACCCGTCAAAGGACGCGTATGGTAGCGGCTGAGCCGCAAAAAACAAGGGCCTTTTGCCCGCTTCAGAAATTCTGCTTCAGGTATTCACGCGCCTGCTGCGGCGCCGTGCTGTCCGCCCCGGCGTACTCGTTGACCACCCGGTCCAGGATGTCGCGCGCACGCGCGACGTCGCCGCTCTGGTGGTAGATGCGCCCGAGCTTGAACATCGCGTCCGGCACGCGGCGGTTGTCGTTGAACTGCGCGAGCAGGGTTTCGAAGTGCTTGCGCGCGGTGTCGCTGTCGCCATCCAACAGGAACAGTTCCCCGAGCCAGTAATGCGCGTTGCCCGCGTAGTCGCCGTTCGGATACTGGCCAACGAACTCCTTGAAGGCCGTGCGTGCCTCGGGGAACTTGCGCGCCTGGATCAGCGCGTAAGCGTCCCGGTACGCCTGCTCCTCCTGCGCCGATGCGGCGGCGCGTGGAGCCGCAGCCGGCGCTTGTTGCGCCGGCGGCAGCAGTGCGGCGGAGGCGTCGATCGGCGCGGCCGAACCGGTCGGTGCCAACGCACCCGCGTCGGCCGGTGCCTGGGCCGGCGGGACGCTGCCCCCGCCCATGCCGGTGATGCGCCGGTCGAGGCTGATGTAGTCGTCGAGTCGCTGCTGCTTGAGCTGGCGCAGCTGCTCACCC
>CAUJIL010000203.1 GCA_963204845.1 Pseudomonadota bacterium
GGCCAGCTTCGGCGACAGCCTGGCGAGCTTCTGCAGCAGTTGCTCGACCTCCTCGTGGCCGATCAGCTCGTCGACGTGCTCGAGCAGCACCTGGTTCAGGTGCGTCGCGATCACGGTGCTGGCGTCGACGACCGTGTAGCCGAGCGTCTGCGCGCGCTCGTGCTGGCCGCGGTCGATCCACGCCGCCTCGAGGCCGAACGCGGGATCGCGGCACGGCGTGCCGTCGACGCGCCCGAACACCTGCCCGGGGTCGATCGCGAGCTCGCGGTCCGGGAATACCTCGGCCTGCCCCATCGGCACCCCCATCAGGAGGATGCGGTAGGCGTTGGGCAACAGTTCGAGGTTGTCGCGGATGTGCACCGGCGGCACCAGGAACCCCATCTCCTGCGACAGCTTCTTGCGCACGCCCTTGATGCGCCCGAGCAGCGAGCCACCCTGCGCCTTGTCGACCATCGGGATCAGCCGGTAGCCGACCTCGAGCCCGATGACGTCGACCGGCGCGACGTCGTCCCAGCCGAGTTCGGCCGGCGCCTCGGCCGGGGCGCGCGACACCTCGGCGGCGGGCGCCGACGCGACCGCACCCTGGCGACGGCGGATCAGCCATGCCGCGGCACCGGCCGCCGCGGCCAGCCCGCCGAAGGCCACGTGCGGCATTCCCGGCACCGCCCCCATCAGCGCGAGCAGCACCGCGGCGACGGCGAGCGCGCGCGGCGAGTCGAACATCTGCCCGAGCACCTGCTCGCCCATGTCGCGTGCCGCGTTGACGCGCGTGACCATGATCGCCGCCGTGGTGGACAGCAGCAGCGAGGGGATCTGCGCGACCAGTCCGTCACCGATGGTCAGCAGCGAGTAGACCTGCATCGCCTCGGCGAAACCCAGCTCGTGCTGCAGGGTTCCGATCGCCAGCCCGCCGAGCAGGTTGATGACCAGGATCAGCACGCCGGCGACGGCGTCGCCGCGCACGAACTTGCTGGCACCGTCCATCGCGCCGTAGAAGTCCGCCTCCTGCGCAACGTCCTCGCGGCGCCGGCGCGCCTCGTCCTGGGTGATCAGCCCGGCGTTGAGGTCGGCGTCGATGCCCATCTGCTTGCCGGGCATCGCATCGAGGGTGAAGCGCGCGCTGACCTCGGAGATCCGCCCGGCACCCTTGGTGACGACCACGAAATTGATGATGATCAGGATCAGGAACACCACCATGCCAACGACGTAGTTGCCACCGATCACGACCTTGCCGAAGGCCTCGATCACCTTCCCGGCGGCATCGGTGCCGGTGTGGCCCTCGAGCAGCACGACCCGCGTCGAGGCCACGTTCAACGCCAGGCGCAGCAGGGTCGTGACCAGCAGGATGGTCGGGAATACCGAGAAATCGAGCGGCCGCAGTGCGTAGACCCCGACCAGCAGCACCACCAGCGACAGCGCGATGTTGAACGAGAACAAGGCATCGAGCAGCAGCGGCGGCACCGGCAAGGTCATCATCGCCAGCACGACCAGCAGCAGCAGCGGAATGCCCAGGTTGCCCCGGGCGAGTGTGCTCAGCTGCCGGCGCGCACCGGCGCGGTCGAAGCCGCCGGGCATGATCGCCATCTCAGCCGCGGCCCCCTGCCGTGTGCGAATACCGCATCGTGGTCAAATTCCTGACGTTGAACCGGACAGGGACGCGCAGTGCAAGAAGCGATCCAACCCGACGGGGGCCTTCTCTCAATCGCGCGGGCGATCCATGCCGTCGGGTACCGGCAGTTCGGGCGGCAGTTCGGGCGCCGGGCCGCGGCCACGCCGGTGGTTGCGCAGGTGGAATACATAGGCGAGCACCTGCGCCACCGCGAGATAGAGTCCGGCGGGAATCGACTCGTCGATCTCGGTCGAGTAATAGACCGCCCGCGCCAGCCGCGGGGCGCTCACCACCGCCACCCCGTGCGCCTCGGCGATCTCGCGGATCTTGAGCGCGATCAGGTCGCTGCCCTTGGCGACCAGCACCGGCGCCAGCGCGTGCCCGGCCTGGTAGCGCAGGGCGACCGCGAAGTGGGTCGGGTTGGTGATCACCACGTCGGCGCTCGGCACCGCGGCCATCATGCGGCTGCGCGCGAGTTGGCGCTGCAACTGGCGGATCCGGCTCTTGACCTCGGGGCGGCCCTCGGTTTCCTTGATCTCGTCGCGCACCTGCTGCGTCGTCATGCGCAGCTTGCGTGCGTGGTCGAACAGCTGGAACGGCACGTCGACGGCGGCGATCAGCAAGGTCGAGGCGCTCAGCGCGAGCGCCGACAGCCCCACCAACCGCAGCGCGTGCGCGATCGCCGGCCCTACCGGCTCGGCGCCGATCGCGAGCAACTGACCGCGCAGCGTCCACAGCAGCAGCACCGCCACGCCAGCGACCAGCAGCACCTTCGCCACCGCCTTCAGCAGCTCGACCAGCGAGCGCATGGAAAACATGCGCTGCAGGCCGCGCACCGGATCGAGCCGCTCGAGCTTCGGCGCCAGCGCGCGCGAACTGAACAGCCAACCGCCGAGCGCCGCCGGACCCACGACGGCGGCCACCATCAGCAACAGGAACACCGGCACCAGCGCACCGAGCGCGGTCAGCGTCGCCGCCCCGAGCAGGGCAGCCATCAGGCCGGGATCCGCGAGCCCGTCGCGGCTGAAGCCGAACGCCGCGCGCGCCAGCGCGGCGAAGCGCTCGCCGAGCAGCGGCGCCGAGAACAGCAGCGCGCCGGAGCCGGCGAGCAGGATCGCCGCGGTCGCCAGCTCGCGCGAACGCGGCACCTGGCCTTCCTCGCGCGCCTGCTCGAGGCGCCGGGGGGTGGCCTGTTCGGTGCGTTCCTGTCCAGTTTCTTCCTCGGCCATCGCGACGACTGATTCCTGACCATCATGGCTTGCCGGCCGGTGAAGCAAGATCCGTGCACAGGCCCTGCGAACGGAACCGGAATATCACCGCGAAGGAATCCGGACCCCGCTCACGTCCGATGCGATGACGGCTCGCGACGGGACGACCCGCGACCGCAACCACCCTACGCAACCGAGGAGGATCCCATGATGAACCGCCGCACCCTGCCGCTGGCGATGCTGCTCGCGCTGGCACTCGCCCACGGCGCCCACGCGACCGAAGCCGGACCCGGTCCGCGCCCACCCGCCATGGACCCGGCGCGCATGACCGAACGCATGAGCGAACGGCTCGAACTCAGCCCCGAGCAGTCGGCCTCGGTGCAGAAGATCAACGAACGCTTCGTGGCGGACATGCACAAGCAGCGCCAGCGGATGGACAAGGTGCGCGAGGAGCACCGCCAGGCCGTCGAGAAGCTGAGCGGCGCGCGCGACGCCGAGCTGAAAAAGGTGCTGAACGAGGAGCAGTACCGCCAGCACGCCGAGCAGCAGGCGGCGATGCGCGAGCGCTGGCGTGACCGCCGGGAGCACGGTGGCGGCATGCACCACCGCGGCGACGGCCCGGGACCGCGCGGCTCGCACGAGCCCCAGCAGTAATCCCGCAGATCGGGTTGGACAGCCGCCGGGACGGGCGACTATAAGAGCGCTTTTTTCCCGGCGGCTGGTCCATGGACGACTACAGATTCGATCTCCTGGTCATCGGCAGCGGGCCTGCCGGCGAGTCGGCGGCGTTGAACGCCGCCAAGCACGGACTGCGCGCGGCGGTGATCGAGGACCGCCGCATGGTCGGCGGCAGCTGCACCCACAGCGGCACGATCCCGTCCAAGGCGCTGCGCCATGCGGTCAAGGACCTGATGCGCTACAACTCGAACCCGATCTTCCGCGCGATCGGCGAGCCGCAGCGCATCTCGTTCCAGACCCTGCTGCAGAACGCCGGCGGCGTGATCCGCCGCCAGGTCGCGATGCGCTCGCAGTACTACGCGAAGAACCGCATCACGCTGTATTTCGGCACCGCGTCCTTCGTCGATGCAAACAACGTGCGGGTCACGCTGCCCGACGGGGCAACCGAGATCGTCAGCGCGCGCAGCGTGGTGATCGCCACCGGTTCGCGCCCCTACCGCCCGACCGACATCGATTTCACGCACCCGGCCGTGTTCGACAGCGACACCATCCTCGACCTGCCGCACACGCCGCGCCGCCTGCTGATCTACGGCGCCGGCGTGATCGGTTGCGAGTACGCCTCGATCTTTTCGGCGCTCGGCGTCAAGGTCGACCTGATCAACACGCGTGACCAGCTGCTCTCCTACCTCGACGACGAGATCTCCGACGCGCTGTCCTACCACCTGCGCACCCAGGGCGCGGTGATCCGCCACGGCGAGGAGTACGAGCGCCTCGAGTACTCGCCGCAGGGTCTCACGCTGCACCTGCGCTCGGGCAAGCGCCTGCAGGGCGAGGCGCTGCTGTGGTGCAACGGACGGGCCGGCAATACCGATCGCCTCGGACTGGACGCGATCGGGCTCGCGCCCGACGAGCGCGGCCAGATCGTCGTCGACGAGCGCTACCAGACCAGCGTGCCCGACGTGTTCGCGGTCGGCGACGTGATCGGTTTCCCGAGCCTCGCGAGCGCCGCCTACGACCAGGGCCGCTCGGCCGCGGCCGCCGCGCGCGGCAAGGAGCACACGCGCCACGTCGACGACACCCCGACCGGGATCTACACCCTGCCCGAGATCAGCTCGGTGGGCGCCACCGAACGCCAGCTCACCGAGGCACGCATCCCCTACGAGGTCGGCCGTGCGTTCTTCAAGGAGACCGCGCGCGCGCAGATCAGCGGCGAGGACGTGGGCATGCTGAAGCTGCTGTTCCACATCGACACGCTGCAGATCCTCGGCGTGCACTGCTTCGGCGCCGAGGCCACCGAGATCATCCACATCGGCCAGGCGATCATGAAGCAACCGGCGCCGCACAACAGCGTGCGCTACTTCATCGAGACCACGTTCAACTACCCGACCATGGCCGAGGCCTACCGCATCGCGGCGCTGAACGGACTGAACCGGCTCACCCGCTACTGAAGCGGTTCAGGGTGCTCCGGCGAGCAGGGCGGGGATACCGCCCGGCGCGTTGACTCCCGATGGTCCGGCTGCTGTACTGGCCCCGCCCCTCCCCGGCGAGTGGCCGCGCCAGAGGGTTCCGCGCAGGTAGTCCCGGTCGAGAACGCGGGCTGTGCCGCCGCAGCCGCATGACCAGTCGAGATTCCTATGACGGGCACGCCCCTCATGTGGTCGCTGTTCGCGGTCTTCGTGGTGATCGCGCTGTACGTGGACTTCTTCGCCCTGAAGAAGCAGGGCGCCCACCAGGTCACCTTGCGGGAGGCCGGGATCTGGTCGCTGGTCTGGATGAGCGTGAGC
>CAUJIL010000204.1 GCA_963204845.1 Pseudomonadota bacterium
GGCCGAACCTGCGCGGACATGTCCGCCTTGCCGCACACTGGCACCATCTCACGGAGAAGCGTCTTGCGACAGCCTCTGCCGGGTCTTCCTGCCGCCATGACGGTGAGAAGGTCTTGGTGCTGTTCGTCATGCGTTCCGGGAAGGTGCTCCGCCAGCGCGTGCCCCATTCCCGCGCGTGAGCACGAACGCCGATCTCCTTGGCCAGGCGGTACTTGCTGATACCCATTGGCTTCAGGAATTCCTCGACATCGCAGGGCCCGTCGTCCGACCAGACGAAGCACACGCGATACCGGTCATTGACACGAATGCTGAATTGGCCAACCCGGCACCGCGCTGTCAGGCTATCCGGCCCGTGAGACCGGGAACGGGGCTGGGGGCAAACACGAGAATGGAGCGTTTTTAGCGAAATTATCAAGAAATTGTAATTTCCGTAAACTCACTCTAAAGTACGGCCATGGACCCTGTGACCAATCCGTATGCCCCCGGCGCTGGCACGCCGCCACCCGAACTCGCAGGCCGCGATGATCTGCTCCGGGCGGTGGACATCGCCAGCCAGCGTATCCGCGCCGGGCGGCCCGCGAAAAGCGTGTTGATGGTAGGCCTGCGTGGAGTCGGCAAGACCGTCCTGCTCGATCGAATGCGCGATATCGCCGAAGCCGCCGGGCTGCATACCCTGCGCATGGAAGCCCCGGAGGGGCGTTCGCTGCCCGCCATCCTGGCGCCGCAGTTGCGCCAGGCCCTGCTGCGCCTGTCGCGCTCGGAGCAGGCGCGCGAGCTGGGCCGGCGCGCGCTGCGGGCGCTGGCAGGTTTCGCGAAGTCGCTGAAGGTGAAGTACGAGGACATCGAGGTCGGTATCGATCTGGATCCGGAACCCGGCCTGGCCGACAACGGCGACCTCGAGCACGACCTGCAGGCGCTGCTGGAGTCGGCGGGGCGGGCGGCGCAGGCCGGCGGGACCGCGCTGCTGCTGTTCATCGACGAACTGCAGTACGTGGAGGAAGAGCAACTGGCTTCGCTGATCACCGCGTTGCATCGCTGTGCACAGCAACAGGTGCCGGTGATGCTGGTCGGCGCCGGACTGCCGCAGTTGCCTGGTCGCATGGGCCGCGCGAAGTCCTACGCGGAGCGGTTGTTCGACTTCCCGTTCGTCGGTCCGCTGGACGAGGTATCGGCGCGGACCGCGCTGGAAGTGCCGGCCGCCGGGCTGGGGGTGGCGTACGCGCCGGAAGCGATCGCGCTCATCCTGGCGGAGACGCAGGGCTACCCGTACTTCCTGCAGGAATGGGGCAAGCATGCATGGGATGCGGCGGACGCATCGCCGATCACGCTCGAGGACGTGAGGTCCGCGTCCATTACCGTGACGGCGGCCATGGACGAGGGATTCTTCCGCGTGCGTTTCGAGCGGCTCACCCCGGCGGAAAAACGCTACCTGCGGGCCATGGCGGAACTGGGACCGGGGCCGCACCGGTCCGGGGACATCGCGATCTTGCTGGGACGGAAGGTGACATCGCTCGGGCCGACACGCAGCCAGCTCATCGCCAAGGGTATGGTCTGGAGCCCGAGCCACGGCGATACGGCATTCACCGTGCCGATGTTCGACCGCTTCATGCGCAGGATCATGCCAGGCGAGGACTGGCGCACGGGCTGAGCGCGGCTGCGGCTCAGTTCTGGAACGTGGTCAGCATCCACTCGGGGAACGGCGTGGGCGGAATGCCGTGCACCTCGCTGCCGGGGGAGACGTAGACCTCGAACATGCCGTAGCCCGTGGTGCCCTCGAACTCGACGCGCACCAGTTGCTCGTACCACAGCGCCACTTCGTCGGCGTGGTGCTGTTCGGCCGCAACCTGCTCCGACCACCGGTCCGGGGTCGGCCCCAGCACCATGCTGTGCACCGTGGTGGCGGTGTAGCGGTGGACGCGGCCCGCGTCCGTTTCGATCTCGCAGTGGCGCACCCGCGGGCGCTTCACGCCGCTGCCGTCGAAGGTTTCGATGCGCTGGTCGTAACGCACGATGCGTTCGATGCCGCCATCGGTGCGCGTGATGGCACCGTCGGTGTAGACCGAACTGCCGTCCTGGTTCTCGAACTTCCAGGTGTTGATGGCGAAGTCGTCGAACTGCGCCTCGCACCAGTGGTACATCGGCAGATCCAGCCACGCGCGCACACCCCAGGAGCGGTTGCGCATGCCCAGCAGGCGGTCGTAGGACTGCCCGCCGATGCGCAACACGCCGGTGAACTCGCCGCTCTGGTTGTAATGCTGTTGCCGGATCACCGGCTTGCCCGCTGGCCCCATCCAGAACGGCGGCTTCACCTCGTTCTGCACGCAGCGGCCGGTGAAGCGCAGATCGGCGTGAATGCCATTGGCGGGATCGTCGATCTTCAGCCCCCAGACCTTCTTCGGCTCGATGACAGCCACCTCGATGCCGCCCCCCTTCATCAGCAGCCGGTTCTCGTTGTCGATCGCACCGTTCCACACGTAGCGATAGTGCTGCCCCTGGTGGCAGGCCAGCACCAGCGCCCGGGCGTGCCCCTTGTTGGGAAACACCTCGAAGGTGACGAAGGCCACCACCTCGCCGCGGCGGTCGTGCAGGAAGAAGTAGGCGCTGTCGTCCCAGTGCGGATCGCGCGACACCGTGACCGCCACCGGCTGCTCGGTCTGGTGGATCAGGTATTCGTCCATCGAGGTGATCATGGCGGGCTCCTTGCGAGGGGTCACCGGTCGTGCATCGGCATTCAAGCCCGGCCCGACTCCGCGGTCAATCGCCGTTGCTGCGGGAAGCGGCACCGTTCGTCATATACTCCGCCTCCGGAGCGGTCGGCACGCCGATGGCCCTGGCAACGCACCGGGTGATCCGGTCCGGTCCGGTCACGGGCGTGGCGGGGTCGTGTGGAATTTCATGGATAACAGAGGTTGTGGAGCGGGAAGTGGCGATGGATTCGAGAGCACGCACGATCGAGGTTGGACAACGGGAACCGTCGTTGCGGGACCGCATGGCACCGGGTCCGCGCGCTTGGGGTGGACTGCTGCTGGCCGGTTTCATGCTGAGCGCCTGCCAGGGTGAGGAACTGCCGCCGCCGGCCGCGGGCCCGGCCGCCGACTGGGCGCATTGGGGCGGCGACGAGGGCGGCATGCGCTACTCGCCGCTCGACGAGATCACGCCGCAGAACGTCTCGCGGCTGAAGAAGGCGTGGACCTACCACATCGGCATGCTCGACGCGCCGGACCCCTCGTCGCCAACCTTCGAGGGCACCCCGCTGGTCGCTGACGGACGCATGTTCGTGTGTTCCGGCCTCGGCAAGATCGCCGCGGTGGATCCGGCCAACGGCCGCGAACTGTGGGCGTACCGTTACCAGGCCGACACGCGCGGCAGCTACCTGCTGAACTGCCGTGGCGTGACCTACCATCGCGATCCGCCGGATTACCGTGGTGAGTGCCCCGCGCGCGTGTTCGCCGGCACGCTCGACGGCCGGCTGCTCGCGATCGACGCGGCGAGCGGTGAACCCTGCCGCGGTTTCGGCAAGGACGGCGAGCTCGACCTGCTGGGCGGACTCGGGCGGACGCAGCCCGGCGATTTCTCGCTTTCCTCGCCGCCGGTGATCGTCGACGGCAAGATCGTGCTCGGCGGGCGCATCCCCGACAACATGCGCCTCGACGTGCCGGCTGGCGTGATCCGTGCCTTCGACGTGCACACCGGCGAGCTGGCGTGGGCGTGGAATTCCGCGCCGCCTGGCGCGGAACCCGAACCGGGCGAGCCGTACGTGCGCGGGACGCCGAACGCGTGGGCCCCGCTGTCGGTCGACAGCGAACGCAAGCTGGTCTTCGTGCCCACCGGCAACGCCGCCACCGATCACTCGAACCTCGTGCGTGGCGACCGCGACCACTTCGCGGCCTCGATCGTCGCGCTGGACGCAACCACCGGCGCGCTGCGCTGGCAGTTCCAGACCGTGCACCGTGACCACTGGGACTACGACATCCCGTCGCAGCCGGTGCTGTTCCCGCTGCGCCGGGGCGGGGAGGAGATCCCCGCGCTCGCGCAGTCCACCAAGCAGGGGCATATCTTCGTGCTCGACCGCGAGACCGGCGAGGCGCTGTTCCCGGTCGAGGAGCGCGCGGTGCCGCTGACCGGTGCGATCGACGGCGAACGTTACAGCCCCACGCAGCCGTTTCCGGCCAATCCGGCGTTCATCGTGCGCCGCGACCTGAAGCGCGAGGACATCTGGGGCTTCACGCCGTGGGACCGCGGCAAGTGCCTCGAGCTGTTCGACGGCGCGCACTGGGAAGGCGTGTTCACGCCGCCGTCGCTGCGCGGCAGCATCATGTTCCCCAGCTTCATGGGCGCGACCAACTGGGGCGGTGTGTCGATCGATCCGGTGCGCGGCATCCTGGTCGCGAACACCACGCAGGTGCCGGCGATCCTGCGCATGTACCCGCGCGAGGAAGCGGACCGGTTGATGGCCGCCGGCAAGCGCATGACGCCGTCGCTGGGCGCGCCGTACGCACACACGATGGATCCGATGCTCTCGCCGCTCGGCGCGCCGTGCATCAAGCCGCCGTGGGGCACGCTGCTCGCCATCGATCTGCAGAAGGGCGAACGGTTGTGGGAGGTGCCGCTGGGTTCGACGCGCGACGTGGCGCCGTTCCCGTTGTGGTTCGACTGGGGCGTGCCTAACCTCGGCGGCTCGCTGCTCACCGCCTCCGGGCTGGTGTTCATCGGCGCGACCACCGACAACTTCCTGCGCGCCTTCGACATCAACAGCGGCGAGATGCTCTGGAAGGGGCGTCTGCCGGGGGGCGGGCAGGCCACGCCGATGAGTTACCGGCTGGCCGACGGGCGCCAGTACGTGGTGATCGCCGCCGGCGGGCACAAGTACCTCGGTACCGACGTCAGCGACGCGCTGGTTGCCTATTCACTCGAGTGAGCGTCACCGCGGGCAAGGCAGCACACGGCAGGGCTGGAACGCAGGAGGTTCCGATGGTAACGGCACGGACGGTCCGGGAAACGATCGCCGCGATCACGGCGGCCGGTCAGATGTTCGAGCTGGAGCAGCGCGAATTCGGCGGGCGCTCGCTGCGCGTCTACCGGCACGCGCCGGCCACGCTGATCGACGTGCTGCAGGGTTCGCGCGCCCACGGCGACGCCGAGTACATCGTCTACGAAGGCCGCCGCGTGAGCTTCGCGCAGTTCTTCGCCGACGCCGATGCGCTGGCCGCCACGCTGCAGCACGACTACGGCATCGCGCGCGGTGATCGCGTGGCGATCGCGATGCGCAACTGTCCCGAGTGGTCGGTGGCGTTCACCGCCGCGACCTTGATCGGGGCGGTCGTGGTGCCGGTCAACAGCTGGGGCAAGCGCGAGGACCTGCGTTTTGCGCTCGCCGACTGCGGTGCGAAGTGCCTGGTCTGCGACGAGCCACGCTACCGGCTGATCGCCGGCGAGCTGGGTGCGCTCGGCGTGCGCGCCGTGGTCGCCGCCGGGGTGCGTGCCGACGCTGCCGTGGAGCGCTTCGAGGATGCCGTGGCGCGCGGGCGTGGTCGCTCCTGTGCGGTAGTCGGGGCGGATCCCGAGGACGATTGCCTGGTCCTGTACACCTC
>CAUJIL010000205.1 GCA_963204845.1 Pseudomonadota bacterium
TTGAGCTGGCGCAGCTGCTCGCCCTGCTCCTCGACGATGCCGCGCAGCTTCATCACCTCGTCCTGCAGCAGCTGGAGCTGGTAGAACAGCTCGCCGCTGGCCGCGGCGGGTGCCGGTGCCGACGCTTGTGCGGTGGTGCGGTGGCGCGACGCCTGGCCACCGCCCGGCTCGACCACCTCTACCTGCGAGGCAGCAAGCGGTGCGACGGCCAGCGTCGCGACCAGTACGGCGATCCGGCGCACGGCGCGCCGGCCTCAGCGCAGCTCCACGCGGCGGTTGCGCGCCCAGGACGATTCGTCCTGGCCGAGCTCCGCGGGACGCTCTTCGCCATAGCTCACGGTCTCGATACGGGCGCGATCGATGCCTTGCAGGATCAGGTAGTTCGCGATCGCCTTCGCGCGGCGCTCGCCGAGCGCGAGGTTGTACTCGCGCGAGCCACGCTCGTCGGCATGGCCCTCGAGGCGCACCGCTCCGCTCTGGCCGCGCAGCACGTTGGCCTGCGCGTCCAGCGCCGCACGGAGCTCGGGCGACAGCGCGGACTGGTCGAAGTCGAAATAGAACACCGTCTGCAGCCCGCCCATCCCGCGCGCCGCCATTTCCTCCGGCGACAGCCCGCCGTCCGAGCCCACGCCGACCGAGGTCGCGCCGCCGTCACCCACCGCCGTGCCGTCCGGCATGTCCGACGTCGCGCCTTCGGTGCCTGCGCCCTTGTTGCCGCTGCACGCCGCCACCAGCGCTGCCAGGAATACCGCGGTCGTCACGCGTACCAATCGCTTGCTCATGCTGCTCACGGATCGATCGTCCTCGAATGAGAGAAATTGTGGATGTATCAACGCGTGTACGGCGACCACGCCGGCTCGCGCACTTCGCGCGCCGCCGAGGGAAGAAAGTACTTGACATTCGCGTCCACCGACACGACGGCGAGTATACCCTTACCCAGTCGCTTCGTCGCGTAAATAATCATGCTGCCGTTCGGCGCGACGCTCGGCGACTCGTCGTAGGAGGTCTCCGTCAGCACGCGCACCGTGTTGCGCTGGAAGTTCTGCAGCGCGATGTGGAACGGGCCGTTCGACTCGCTGCGGTGCACGTAGACGATGCCCGAGCCGTCCGGCATCGGGCGCGGGCGCGAGTTGTAGGAGCCCTCGAAGGTCAGGCGCGTCAGTTCGCGCGTCGCGACGTCGACACGGTAGATGTGCGGCCGGCCGCCGCGGTCCGAGGTGAACACGATCGAACGCCCGTCCGGCATCCACGACGGTTCGGTGTCGATCGCGAAGTGGTTGGTCAGGCGCGTCAGCTCGCGCGTCGCCAGATCCATCACGTAGATTTCGGGGTTGTCGTCCTTCGACAGCACCAGCGCCAGGCGACGCCCGTCGGGCGACCACGCGGGGGCGCCGTTCAGCCCCGGGAACGAGGTCAGCTTCTGGCGCTCGCCGGTCGCGACCACCTGCCGGTAGATGCCGGGCCGCCGGTCCTCGAACGAGACGTAGGCGAGCTGGCGGCCGTCGGGGGACCAGGTCGGCGAGAGGATCGGCTCGGAGGACTCGAGGATCATCTGCGCGCGCTCGCCGTCGGCGTCGGCCTTGATCAGGCGGAAGTTCTGCCGGTTGCCCTGTTGCGCCACCGAGACGTAGGCGACCTTGGTCGAGAACGCGCCCTTGGTGCCGGTGAGCTTCTCGTAGACCTTGTCGGCGATGTAGTGCGCGATGTCGCGCAGCTGGTTCTCCGAGCCGTTCACCGTCTCCTGCAGCAGCACCGACTGGCGCAGCACGTCGAGCAGCTCGAACTGCACGCGATAGAGCCCGGCCGCGTCGCGCGTCATGCGCCCGACCACCAGGTAGTCCACCGTCAGCATCCGCCAGTCGGTGTAGAACACCTCGCTCGGCTGGTGCGGCTGCGCAATCATGTCGGAGACCTTCATCGGCGCGAACAGGCCGCTGCGCTGCAGGTCGGCCGATACCACGGCGTCGAGCGCAGTCGGCGGCAGCAGGCCAGGCGTCGCGCCGAGCGGAACCACCGCGATCGACGTCGGGTTGTCCGCACCGCGCGTGATCTCGATGCTGAGCTCGGCCGCATGCACCGCACAGCCCAGCAGCCACAACAGAACCACACCCACACGCTTGATCACTGCCGCAGATCCTCCGGTCGGAATACGAGTTGCAGGCTACGCAGATGGCGCTCGAACACCTGCGGGGGCGCGTCCGCCACTTCGGGGAAACGCGCCGCCCTGTTCACCGCGTTGACCGCGCTGCGGTCGAACGCTTCGTCGCCGCTGCTTTTCAACACGCTGACGCCCACCACTTCGCCGGTGGGGATCAATTGTATCCGCAACACGACCTGCATATCGCGGCGGGCGCTGGGCGGGCGGCTCCAGTTGTCCTCGATGGCGATCGCGATCGCCTCTTCGTAGGTGGTGGTCTCCGCGCCTTCGCTGGCGAGCGCCTCGTCCTCGCTCGCCACCGACGCCAGCAGTTCCTGCTCCCGCTGCGCGCGCACCTGGCGTTCGCGCTGCTCGACCTCGCGGCGCTGCTGTTCGCGCTGGCGGGCCTGCTCCTGCACGCGCGGGTCGGGCTTTGCCGGTTCGGGTTTCGCCTGCGGCTTCGGCTGCGGCTTGGGTTGCGGCTTGAGTTGCGGCTTCGGCTGTGGCTTCGGTTCCGGCTTGGGCACGGGCTTGGGTTCGGGCTTCGGTTCCGGCTTGGGCGCGGGCTTCGGGGGTTCGGGTGGGCGCGGCGCCGCAGCCGCCGGTTTCGCGGCCGCCTTCGGCGCGCTCTTCTCCAGCGAGACGAGACGCGCCTTCACGTGCCGCGGCGCCGGCTTGACCAGCGGCTCGCTGGCGGACTGCCAGTTTGCCGTCAGCGCCAGCAGCAGCGCCGCGTGCAGCAGCAGCGTGACCGCCGCGGGAACGAAGTAACCCTCGAGGGCGCGCATGGCTCAGGGGTTCTCGGTCACCAGCCCGACGTTTTTCGCACCGGCCTGCTGCAACTCGCTCATCAGCACCACCACGGTGCCGTAGGGCACCTTCTCGTCGCCCCAGACCAGCACCGGCGTCTTCGGCTTGGCCTTGAGGATCTTGCTGACCTTCTCCTTGATCACCGCGAGTTGCTCGGGCTGCTCGGGGGTGCCGCCGAGGTTGATGAAGTAGGTCCCGTCGGCCTTCACCGACACGATCAGCGGCTCGTCTTCCTGGTTCTCGATCGGTTCCGAGGCGGCGTCCGGCAATTCGACCTCCACGCCCTGCATCAGCATCGGCGCGGTGATCATGAAGATGATCAGCAGCACGAGCATCACGTCGATGTACGGTACGACGTTGATCTCGGCCATCGGTTTGCGGCGTTCCCTTGGCATGTCGGTGCTCCGGCGCTCAGGCGCTCTTGCGGCCAGCGTGGACCTGGCGGTGCAGGATGCTCGAGAACTCTTCCGCGAAGGTCTCGTAGTTGGCGACCAGGTTGTCCACCTGCGCGGCATAGCGGTTGTACGCGATCACGGCGGGAATCGCCGCGAACAGGCCCATCGCGGTGGCGACCAGCGCCTCCGAGATGCCGGGCGCGACCGTCGCCAGCGTCGCCTGGTGCACGTTGGCCAGCCCGCGGAACGAGTGCATGATCCCCCACACGGTGCCGAACAGCCCCACGTACGGGCTGGTCGAGCCCACGGTGGCGAGGAACGGCAGGTGGCGCTCGAGGAACTCCACCTCGCGCGACAGCGCCACGCGCATCGCACGCTGCGCGCCCTCCATGATCGCGTCGGAGTCGATCCCGGACTGCTGGCGTAGCCGCGTGAACTCCTTGAACCCGGCACGAAACAGGTTCTCCACGCCCTCGATCTGGCCGTTGGCCTCGAAGCGTGCGCTGCCATCGCGGTAGAGCTGCCCGAGGTCGATGCCCGACCAGAAGGTCTGCTCGAAGTCGCCGAACTGCTTCTTGGCGCGGCGCAGCAGCAGCGCCCGCTGCACGATCATCCCCCACGACACCACCGATGCCATGAACAGGATGAACATGACCATCTGGACCGTCAGGCTCGCCTCGGCGACCAGGCTCCAGAGCGACAATTCCTGGTTCACTTGGACCTCTCCGTTGCTTGATGGATCGATGGCGCCAGCGAGTCCGGCACCGCGGTTGCGAGCACCGCGCGCAGTGAGGACGGCAACACACGCGGGCGGCGCGTCGCGCCGTCCACGCAGGCCACCGTGATCCGTGCGCGGCAGATTTCCTCGCCGGCGCGCAGCACGCGTTGCGCGAACATGAGCCGCGCGCCGCCCGCCCGGAGCAGCGCGGCGCAGGCCTCGAGCTCGTCGTCCAGCTGCGCCGCGCGCAGGTACTCGACCTGCATCGAGTGCACGACGAACAGGAACTCGCCGTCGAGCAGCGCGGGTTTCGCGAAGCCCAGGCGGCGCATGAACTCGGTGCGCGCGCGCTCGAAATACTTCAGGTAGTTCACGTAGAACACGATCCCGCCGGCGTCGGTGTCCTCGATGTACACCCGCACCGGCAGCCGCAGTTCGTCGGCCAGCGCCGCGCTCACGCCGTGTCTCCGCCGTCGAGCAGGTCGGGGCCCGGGTAGCTGCCTCGCGGCTGCAGGCCGAAGTGCAGGTACGCGGCGCGCGTCGCCATGCGTCCGCGCGGCGTGCGCAGCACGTAGCCCTGCTGGATCAGGAACGGTTCGAGCACGTCCTCGATGGTGCCGCGCTCCTCGCCGATCGCCGCCGCCAGGCTGTCCACCCCCACCGGTCCGCCGTCGAACTTCTCGATCATCGCCAGCAGCAACCGGCGGTCCATGTGGTCGAATCCCTGCTGGTCCACGCTCAGCATGTCGAGCGCGGCGTCGGCGATCGCGGCGTCGATGCGCCCCTCGTGACGCACCTCGGCGAAGTCGCGCACGCGCCGCAGCAGGCGGTTGGCGATGCGCGGCGTGCCGCGCGAGCGGCGTGCGATCTCGCGCGCGCCGTCCTCGTCGATGGCGAAGCCGAGCAGCCGGCCCGAGCGCGCGACGATCCACGTGAGATCGGCGACCGAATAGAACTCGAGCCGCTGCACGATGCCGAAGCGGTCGCGCAGCGGCGAGGTCAGCAGCCCGGCGCGCGTGGTCGCGCCGACCAGCGTGAACTGCGGCAGCTCGAGCTTGATGGAGCGCGCGGCGGGCCCCTCGCCGATCATGATGTCGAGCTGGAAGTCTTCCATCGCGGGGTACAGCACCTCCTCGACATGCGGGCTGAGGCGGTGGATCTCGTCGATGAACAGCACGTCGCGCGGCTCGAGGTTGGTCAGCATCGCGGCGAGGTCGCCGGCCTTCTCGAGCACCGGGCCCGAGGTGCTCTTCATCGACACGCCCATCTCGTTGGCGATGATGTTCGCGAGCGTGGTCTTGCCGAGCCCCGGCGGGCCGAAGATCAGCGTGTGATCGAGCGCCTCGCCGCGCCCGCGCGCGGCGGCCACGAAGATCTCCATCTGCTCGCGCACCACCGGCTGGCCCACGTAGTCGGCGAGCATGCGCGGGCGGATCGTGCGATCCAGCACGTCCTCCTGCCGCGTTGCCGCGGGCGCCACCAACCGGTCGGTTTCGATCATCGCGCGTCCTCAGCGTCCGCCCGCGAGCCCCTTCAGGGCGCGCCGGATCAGTTCCTCGCTGGCCTCGACCTCGTCGTCGAGCGCCGCCGCGACCGCCCGCGCCGCCTCCGGCGGCTTGTAGCCCAGCCCGATCAGCGCGCTCTCGGCGTCCTGCACCAGGCGGTTGCGCCCGGCCGCCGCGATGTCCGGCGCCGGCGCCCCGGGGCGCGCGGGCGCGAACTCCGGGCGCCAGTCGCGCAGCGCGTCGCGCATCTCCACCATCAACCGCTCGGCGGTCTTCTTGCCCACACCCGGCAGGCGCACCAGCGCGCTGGTATCACCGCGCTGCACGCAGCGGGCGAACTCGTCGCTGTCCATCCCGGACAGGATCGCCAGCGCCAGCTTCGGACCCACGCCGCTCACGCGGATCAGCGCGCGGAACAGTTCACGGTCGTCACGGTGCCAGAATCCGAACAGCTGCTGCGCGTCCTCGCGGACCACGAAATGCGTGTACAGCACGACCTCCTGCCCGGTCGGCGGCAGGCGGCAGAACGTGCTGATCGGCGCCTGGACCTCGTAGCCGACGCCCGCGGCCTCGACCACCAGCTCGGGGGCCTGCTTCTCGACGATGGTTCCGCGAATCCTTCCGATCATGCCTGCGGTATCCGGTTGCGGGCGTGTCAGCGCGCGCGCCCGTGCCGCGCGCTGCGCGCACCGGGCAGCCGCGCCAGGCTCTGGCGCGTATGAGCATGGCACAGCGCCACCGCCAGCGCATCGGCGGCATCGGCCTGCGGCGCCGCCGGCAACCCGAGCAGCGCGCACACCATGTGCTGCACCTGTTCCTTGCCGGCCGCGCCGGTGCCCACCACCGACTGCTTGACGCTGCGCGGCGAGTACTCGAACACCGGCAGTTCGAGCCGCGCGGCGGCGACGATCGCCGCGCCGCGCGCCTGTCCCAGCTTGAGCGCCGAGCCGGCGCTGCGGGCGACGAACACCTGCTCGATCGCGAGTTCGGAGGGGCGGTAACGCTCGATGATCTCGGTCAGGCAGTCGAAGATGCGCCGCAGCCGCTCCGGCAGCGCCTGGTCCGCGACGCGGATACAGCCGCTGCCCACGTACTCCAGCCGTGCCCCGTCGCTGCGGACCACGCCGAAGCCGGTCACGCGCGAGCCCGGATCGACGCCGAGGATCACGGCCGCGGCCGGTGCCGCGCCGCGCCCGGCAGACAGCGCGCGCGCGCTCAGCCGGGCTGCTCCGCGACCGGCGTGCGCAGCCGGATGTGCAGGTCCTTCAACTGCCCGGCATCGACCAGACCCGGCGCCTCGGTGAGCAGGCAGTTCGCGCTCTGTGTCTTCGGGAACGCGATCACGTCGCGGATCGAGGCCGAGCGCGTCATCAGCATCACGAGCCGGTCGAGGCCGAAGGCCAGCCCGCCGTGTGGCGGCGCGCCGAAGCGCAGCGCATCGAGCAGGAAGCCGAACTTCTCGCGCGCCTCGTCCTCGCCGATGCCGAGGATCCGGAACACCGACTGCTGCATCTCGCGCGTGTGGATCCGGATCGAACCGCCGCCGAGCTCGGTGCCGTTCAGCACCATGTCGTAGGCCTGCGAGATCGCGCTGCCAGGATCGTCGACCAGCGCCTCGGGCGCGCCGGCAGGACGCGTGAAGGGGTGGTGCAGCGGGCTCCAGCGGCCCTTGTCGTCACGCTCGAACATCGGGAAGTCGACCACCCACAGCGGCGCCCAGTCGCAGGTGTAGAGGTTCAGGTCCGCACCGAGCCGGCAGCGCAGCGCGCCGAGCGCCTCGTTGACCACCCGGGCGCGGTCGGCCCCGAAGAAGATCAGGTCGCCGTCCTGGGCCGCGGTGCGCTCGAGCAGTGCGCGGCGCACCTCCGTCGGCAGGAACTTCACGATCGGCGACTGCAGCCCCTCCTCGAGGTCGTTGCGGTCGTTGACCTTGATGTACGCGAGACCCTTGGCGCCGTAGATCCCGACGAAACGCGTGTAGTCGTCGATCTGCTTGCGGCTGAGCAGCGCGCCGCCGCCGGGGACCTTCAGCGCCGCGACGCGCCCCTCGGGATCGCTGGCCGGGGCCGCGAACACCTTGAAGTCCACCTCGCGCATCAGGTCGCTCACCTCGACGAACTCGAGCGGGATGCGCAGGTCCGGCTTGTCGCTGCCGAAGCGCTGCATCGCTTCCGCCCAGCTCAGGCGCGGGAACTCGCCGAGATCGTGGTGCAGCACGCCAAGGAACAGCTCGCGCACCATCGACTCGGCGGTGGCGGTGATCTCGGCCTGGTCGGCGAACGCGAACTCGATGTCGATCTGGGTGAACTCGGGCTGGCGGTCGGCGCGCAGGTCCTCGTCACGGAAGCACTTGACGATCTGGTAGTAGCGATCGACCCCGGCGACCATCAGCAGCTGCTTGAACAGCTGCGGCGACTGCGGCAGCGCAAAGAATCGCCCCGGGTGCGTGCGGCTCGGTACCAGGTAGTCGCGCGCGCCCTCGGGTGTCGCGCGCGTGAGCATCGGGGTCTCGACCTCGACGAAGCCGCGGTCGGCGAGGAAGTTGCGGATCGAGCGCGCAATGTCCGAGCGCAGCCGCAGGTTGTTCAGCATCTCGGGGCGGCGCAGGTCGAGGTAACGGTAGCGCAGCCGCGTCTCCTCGCCGACGTGCGCGTGCTCGTCGAGCTGGAACGGCGGCGTGTCGGCGACGTTGAGGATCTCCAGCGCGTTCGCATAGACCTCGATGGCCCCGGTCTTCATCGCCGGATTCACGGTCGCGGCGGTGCGTTGGCGCACGCGCCCGGTCACGCGCAGCACGTACTCGCTGCGCACGCGGTCGGCGGTCGCGAAATGCTCGCCGCAGTCCGGGTCGAACACGACCTGGACCACGCCTTCGCGATCGCGCAGGTCGACGAAGATCACGCCGCCGTGGTCACGGCGGCGGTCCGCCCAACCG
>CAUJIL010000206.1 GCA_963204845.1 Pseudomonadota bacterium
GTACATCTCGCAGAACCTGTGAGGGCGGCCCCGATGACTTCGCCAACCGGCTGGTGGCGCGCGATGTGCGCCGCGCTGGCGCTGCTGCTGGCAGGCTGCGCGAGCGCACCCCTGCGCGAGATGCCGAACGACCCCGCCTACGCGCCGGTCGTGGCCAACGAGCCGGCCGCGGACTTCCATGCGGCCGGTGCGATCCGCCAGGCGCGCTTCGGGACTTCGTTGTTCTCGGACCGGCGCGCGACGCAGGTCGGCGACATCATCACGGTGCGGCTGGTCGAGCGCACCGCGGCCCGCAAGGATGCCGACACGCAGATCCAGAAGAGCGCCGAGGTCGCGATCGACGAGGGTACGGTGCTCGGCAAGGAAGCGAAACTCGGTGGACTAACGCTCGGCACTGATCTGGGCGGCGAACGTGATTTCAACGGGGAGGCCGAAAGCTCGCAGAGCAACAGCCTGAACGGCAGCATCGCGGTCAGCGTCATCGAGGTGCTGCCGAACGGGTTGCTGCGCGTGCGCGGCGAGAAGTGGCTGCAACTCAACCGCGGCAGCGAATACGTGCGCCTTACCGGGCTGGTGCGCCAGGAAGACCTGGGACCGGATAACTCGGTCGCCTCCACGCGGCTCGCCGACGCGCGCATCGGCTACAGCGGCACCGGCGAGCTCGCGGCCGCGAACCGCATGGGCTGGCTGACACGCTTCTTCAACAGTGGATGGTTCCCGCTATGAACGTCAGTGCAAGGTTCGTCCTGGCGCGCACGCTCGGTGCGTGCGCGCTGCTTGCGCTGCTGCTCGCGCTGGCGCCGGCAGCACGCGCCGAGCGCATCAAGGACATCGCGACGCTGGCCGGCGTGCGCGCGAACCACCTGATCGGCTACGGGCTGGTGGTCGGGCTGGACGGCACCGGCGACCAGACCACCCAGGCGCCGTTCACCTCGCAGTCGTTCATGAGCATGCTGCGCCAGTTCGGCATCGCGCTGCCCGAAGGGGTGCGGCTGCAGCTGAAGAACGTGGCCGCGGTCGCGGTGCACGCGCAGCTGCCGCCGTTCGTGAAGCCCGGGCAGACGATCGACATCACGGTGTCCTCGCTCGCCAACGCGAAGAGCCTGCGCGGCGGCACGCTGCTGCTGACGCCGTTGAAGGGAATCGACGGCGAGGTCTATGCACTCGCGCAGGGCGATCTGGTGGTCGGCGGCTTCGGCGCCGAGGGGCAGGACGGCTCGCGGATCTCGGTCAACGTGCCGAGCGTGGGACGCATCGCCGGCGGCGCCTCGATCGAGCGCGCGGTCGAGACCTCGTTCACCCAGGGCGGCGACCTGGTGTTCAACCTCATTCGCCCCGATTTCACCACCGCGCGCCGCGTCGCGCAGAAAATCAACGAGACGCTGGGGCCGCAGGTCGCCAGCGCGCTCGATGCCGCCTCGGTGCAGGTACGCTCGCCCGGCGATCCCTCGCAGCGGGTATCCTTCGCCTCGCTGCTCGAGAACCTCGAGGTCGATCCCGGCGAGGCGCCCGCGCGCGTGGTGATCAACTCGCGCACCGGCACCATCGTGGTCGGCAACCACGTCACGGTCGAGCCGGTCGCGATCACACACGGCAGCATGACGGTGGTGGTGTCCGAAAGTCCCGCGGTCAGCCAGCCGGCGCCGTTCCGCGGAGGCGGTGAGACGGTCGTGGTGCCGCAGTCCACGGTCGAGGTGCAGCAGGAGGGCAATCCGATGTGGAAGCTGGGCGCGGTGCGCACCATCGACGAGCTGGTCGAGGCGGTCAACAGCGTGGGCGCGGCTCCGGGCGACCTGATGGCCATTCTCGAGGCGTTGAAGCAGGCCGGCGCGCTGCGCGCCGAGCTGATCGTGATCTGAGCCGGTGCGGGAGTCCGGGGCGATGGGCGCAGCGGTGGCGAATCCGGCGGCCTGGACCGATAGTTCCGGTCTGCAGTCCATCAGCGCGCTCGGACGCACCGATCGTGCGGCGGCGCTGCAGGCGGCGGCGCGTCAGTTCGAGTCCTTCTTCGTCTCGCAGATGCTCTCGGGCATGCGCGCGGCCAACGGAGTGTTTGCCGACGACAACCCGCTCAACACCGGCGAGATGCAGTTTCGCCAGGAGCTGCTGGACCGGCAGCTGGCGGTGTCGCTGACCGCCGGGCGCGGCATCGGTCTCGGCGACCTGCTGGCGCGTCAGTTGCAACGGCAGTTCGGAGCCACGCCGACGACCGGCGCGGCCACCGGCGTCGCGGCCTCGGACGAGGCACAACTCGCGGCGCGGCGCATCGACAAGGCGCCGGCGGCGCCAAAGACGGGGCTGCCGGTGGTGCTCGGCAACGCAATGCGCCTGCTCGAGCCGGTCGCACGGCGCGCGCAGAGGCGCATCGCCGAGGGACTGTTCGGCGGCAAGGAGAGCTTCGTGAGCGCGTTGCTGCCCGACGCCAGGCGCGCCGCCCGCGCGCTCGGCGTCGATCATCGCGTACTGATCGCGCAGTCGGCGCTCGAGACCGGCTGGGGCCAGTCGATACTCGCCGACCACGCCGGGCGCAGCAGCAACAACCTGTTCAACATCAAGGCGGGCAGCTACTGGTCGGGTCCGTCGGTGGGCGTCACGGCGCTGGAGTACGTGCACGGGCTGCCGCAGCCGCAACGCGCGCGCTTTCGGGCCTACGGATCGTACGCCGAGAGTTTCGCCGATTACGTCGAGCTGCTGCGCTCGCAGCCGCGCTACGCCGCCGCGCTCGCGAACGCCCCCGATACGGCACGCTTCGTCCGCTCGCTGGCGCGGGCGGGCTATGCCACCGATCCGGACTACGCGCGCAAGGTGCTGGAGTTGATGGGCGACGCTGCGATCGCGGGGGCGGACTGATCCATGGCCGACCTGTTGCGCATCGCCACCTCCGGCTTGCTCGCGTACCAGGGTGCGCTGAACACCACCGGGCACAACATCGCCAACGCCTCGGTCGAGGGGTTCAGCCGCCAGCGCGCCGAGTTCGCGACGCTGCCGGGGCGCGAGCTCAACGGGCTGGTATTCGGCAACGGGGTTGAGGTCGAGGCGGTGTCGCGCCTGGTGGACCGCTTCGTGACCGGGCAGCTGCGTACCGACACCTCGGTCTACCAGCGCGCGCGTATCTTCGCCTCCTACGGTGAGCAACTCGACTCGCTGTTCGCCGACGCCTCGATCGGGATATCGGATCGCATCGACGACTTCTTCGCCGCACTGGGCGATGCGGCCAGCGATCCGCAGTCGCTTGCGCTGCGCGGACTGGTGCTCGATTCCGCCGCGGCCCTTGGCGATCGCTTCAACGCGCTGCATGCGCGCCTCGCCGGAATCGACGCGGCGCTTAACACGCGCCTCGACGTGCTCGCCGGCGAGGTCACCACGCTTGCCCAGGGGGTGGCGCGGCTCAACGCGGAAATCGGCATGCGCCTGGGCAGCCAGGGCACGACCGGCCAGCAGCCCAACGACCTGCTCGATGAGCGCGACCGGCTGGTGCTGCAGTTGTCCGCGCTCGTCGACGTGCAGGTCGTGGCCGACGGCAATGCGCTTAACCTCTACCTCGGCAAGGGGCAGGCACTGGTGACCGGCACCCGGGCCAACGCCGCGGTGGCCGTCGAGGATCCCCTCGATCCGTCGCGCCTCCAGCTCGCGCTGCGCATCGGCGGCGCCACGGCGATCGTCTCGCAGTCGACGACCGGCGGCGAGGCCGGCGGGCTGCTGGCCTTTCGCGAGCAGATGCTCGATCCGGCGTTCAATTCACTGGGCCGTATCGCGCTCGCCCTGAGCGCGAACGTGAACGCGCAGAACGCGCTCGGCGTGGACCTCGATGGCGCGCTCGGCGCCGCCGTCTTCAGCGATCCCGACGAACAGCTGGCGGCGGCGCTGCGGGCGCGTCCGGCGGCCGATAACGACCCGGCCTCCACCGGCGGTGTGCGCGTGTTCATCACGGATCCCGCGCAGCTGACGACCAGCGATTACCGGCTCGACATCGGCGCCGGCGGTTCCTGGCGCCTGCTGCGCCTGCAGGACGACACCCTCGCCGCCAGTGGCGCCAGCCTGGCCGATACGCTGGTCAGCGTCGACGGTTTCACGCTCGACCTGAACCTCAGCGAGTTGCCGCCGGGCAACTTTGTCGATGGCGACCGCTTCCTGATCCAGCCCACGCGGCGCGGCGCGCAGTCGGTGCAGACCGTGATGACGCGCCCCGAGGATCTCGCGCTGGCCGGCGCCGTGCGCGCCAGCGCCGCCGCCGGCAACATCGGATCCGGCGTCCTCGGCGAGGTGCGCACGCTCGACACCACGAGCGCCGCGTTCGCGACGCCGGGCGCGCTGTCGCCGCCGCTGCTGGTGCGTTTCCGCAGCACCACGCGCTACGACATCCTCGATGCGGACACCTCGGCGGTGCTGCATTCGGGCCTCGAGTTCACGCCGGGAGCGAGCAACACGCTGCTCGGTGCCGAGGCCTCCGATCCCGTCTGGTACGGCTTCCAGGTAACGCTGTCCGGGAGTCCGGCCGCTGGCGACAGTTTCCGCATCGACTACAACGCGGGCGCGGTGGCCGACAACCGCAACGCGAGGCTGATGTCGGCGCTGCAGTCGGCCGCTACAGTGGCAGGCGGGCGCATCGGCTACCAGCAGGCGTACAACCTGCTGGTCTCGGGCGTGGGCAGCACGACGCGCTCGGCGCGCATCGACAGCGAATCGGGTCTGGCGGTGCTCGAGCAGACGCAGGACCGGCGTGAACAGCTGTCGGGGGTCAACCTGGACGAGGAAGCGGCCAACCTGATCCGTTTCGAACAGGCTTACAATGCATCGGCACAGGTGATCGCGGTGGCGCGTGCCGTGCTCGACGCGCTGTTCGACGCGATCGGCTGAACGGAGACCGCGCATGCGCATCTCGACCTCCCACATCTTCGACACCGGCGTGCGCAACATGGCGCGCGCGCAGGCCGAGGTGGCACGTACGCAGGAGCAGATCTCCGCCTCGACCCGCATCCTCTCGCCCGCCGACGACCCCGCCGGCGCCGCGATCGCGCTCGGGATCCGGCAGGAAAAGGCGCGCAGCACGCAGTACCTGCGCAACGCCGACCTTGCCGAGAACGATCTGCGCCAGCAGGACATCGTGCTCGAGTCGGTCGGGAACGTGCTCCTCAGGGTCAAGGATCTGGCGTTGCAGGCCAACAACGCAACCCTTGCGGTGAGCGAGCGCGCGACCATCGTCGCCGCGCTGAACAGCGCCGGCGAGGAGTTGCTCGCGCTGTTCAATACACGCAGTGCCAGTGGTGATTACCTGTTCGCCGGTGGCGTGGCCGACCAGGCGCCGTTCGTCGTCGCGGCGAACGGACAGCTCGTGTATCAGGGCGACGACGAGACGCGGCGCGTCGACGTCGGCGACGGGGTTGCACTGCGGTCGCGCGATTCCGGGCGCGCGCTGTTCGTCGACGTGCCGGCCGCGGCGCCGACCTTCGTCACCCGCGCGGATGCCACCAACCGCGGCAGCGGGGCGGTGTCGGCGGGCCGCGTGGTCGATCCGGCCGCCTATGCCGGCGTGTATCCCGACGATATCGTGGTGCGCTTCTCCAATCCGCCCGGCACCTACATCGTCAGCAGCGTGGACCAGGCGAGCGGTGCCATCACGCGCGAGCGTCCGCGCACCGCCTACACTCCGGGAGAGCCGCTGACGGTGACCATTCTGGGTGTCGAGGTCACGATCACCGGCAACCCGGCGCCCGGTGACGAATTCATTCTCGAGGCGCGCGCAACCGAGCCGATCGCGCTGACGGTCCAGCGACTTGCCCAGGGGCTGGCGGCCGCACCCGATACGCCGCAGGGCGCCAGCGAGCGCGCCCAGGTCGTCGCCACGGCATTGGCCGGACTCGACAGCGCGCTGCAGTCGCTGAGCGGGCGGCGCGCCGACGCCGGCACGCGGCTGGCGCGGCTCGACGATCTGCGCACCGAGCAGCGCGCGATCGATCTGGCGAACGACGAGCTGGCGTCCGACCTGGTCGATCTGGATCTCGAGGAAGCCGCCAGCCGCCTGGCGTTCCATACGCTGGTCCTGCAGGCGGCGCAGCAGAGTCTGGCGAAAGTCGCGGGGTTGTCGCTGTTCTCGTTCCTGCGCTGAACCGAAGGGGTCGCGCCAGGTTCAGGTCGGCTCCTGCTGCGCGTGGTAGGCGTCGATGCCACGGCGACGCTCGCGCGCGGTCGAGGCATCGAGCGCCGTGGCAAACAGCCGATCCTGCGCAGCGTGCTGCAGTTCGTCGTTGGCGGCGAGCAGCAGCTTCAGCGCCTGCGCGCGCAGTTCCTGCGCCAGGGCGTTCGTTGCGAAACCATCGACGAGACTCGTGATGCGGCCGGCGTGCTCGCGCGCCAGCTCGCGCGCCGCCTCGAGCTCGTCTTCGGCGAGCGCGGCGCGGATCCTTTGCGCCAGCGCCTCGATCCGCAACCAGTCTTCCCGCAACGAC
>CAUJIL010000207.1 GCA_963204845.1 Pseudomonadota bacterium
GCGACCTGCTTGATGCGCGAGCGCAGCGAATCGCCTTCCTTCAGCTCGTAGTCGGACGCAATCACGCCCGCGCCGAGCACCTCGCTCACGCGCGTCCCGGCGCGCAGCGTCTCGCCGCGCATCTCGGCGCGGTAGCGCGCCGGATCCTCGCCGCCCTCGCCGGTGTTGGACTTGCCGCCGATGCGGTTCATCGCGATCGCGAGGTTCGTGTGCGCCTCGGTGCTGATCGAGCCGAGCGACATCGCGCCGGTCGCGAAGCGTTTCACGATCTCGCTCGCCGGTTCGACCTCGTCGATCGGGATCGCGGCGGCCGGGTCGAAGCGGAACTCGAACAGCCCGCGCAGCGTCATGTGCCGCTTCGACTGGTCGTTGATGATCTGCGCGTATTCCTTGTACGTCTCGAATCGCCCCGAGCGCGTGCTGTGCTGCAGTTTCGCGATCGCGTCCGGCGTCCACATGTGCTCCTCGCCGCGCGTGCGCCACGCGTACTCGCCGCCCGCATCGAGCATCTGCGCTAGCAATGGATCGCTGCCGAAGGCCGCGCGGTGCGTGCGTATCGATTCCTCCGCGACCTCGAACACGCCGATGCCCCCGACCTGCGACGCGGTGCCGGGGAAGTACTTCTGCACGACGTCCTGCCCCAGGCCGATCGCCTCGAAGATCTGCGCACCGCAGTACGACATGTACGTGCTGATGCCCATCTTCGACATGATCTTCGACAGGCCCTTGCCGATCGCCTTCACGTAGTTGTAGCGGGCCTTTTCGGGCGTGATGCCGTCCGGCGCGTCACGGAAGCGTTCGGCCAGCGTTTCCATCGCGAGGTACGGATGGATCGCCTCGGCGCCGTAGCCGGCCAGCACCGCGAAGTGGTGCACCTCACGCGCGAAGCCGGTCTCGACCACCAGGCCCGCGGTCGTGCGCAACCCCGCGCGCACCAGGTGGTGGTGGATCGCCGACAGCGCGAGCAGCGAGGGTATCGCAACATTGTCACGGTCCATGCGGCGGTCCGTGATGACCAGGATGTTGTGGCCGCCGGCCAGCGCATCCACCGCCTCGGCGCACAACGACGCGAGCTTCGCCTCGACCCCCTCGTTGCCCCACGCCAACGGGTAGGTGATGTCGAGCTCCCAGGTCGCGAACTTGCCGTTGGTGTGGCGCGCAATGTCGCGCAGGCGCGCCATGTCGGCGAAGTCGAGCACCGGTTGCGCGACCTCGAGGCGCATCGGCGGGTTCACCGCGTTGATGTCCAGCAGGTTCGGCTTCGGCCCGATGAAGCTGTTCAGCGACATCACGATCGCCTCGCGGATCGGGTCGATCGGCGGGTTCGTGACCTGCGCGAACAGCTGTTTGAAGTAGTTGAAGAACGGCTTGTTCCTGTTCGACAGCACCGCCAGCGGCGCATCGTTGCCCATCGAGCCGATGCCCTCCTCGCCGCCGCGCGCCATCGGTTCGAGCAGGAACTTCATGTCCTCCTGCGTGAAGCCGAACGCCTGCTGGCGATCGAGCAGCGACTCGCGCGGCGCCTGCGGCTCCGACTCGAACGGCAGCGACTCGAGCGGGATCCGCACGTTGTCGATCCACTGCCGGTACGGCTTGGCCGAGGCGAACTGCTGCTTGAGTTCCTCGTCGTGGATCAGCCGTCCCTGGTCGAGGTCGATCAGGAACATGCGCCCCGGCTGCAGCCGCCACTTCTTCACGATGCGGCTCTCGTCGATCGGCAGCACGCCGGACTCGGAGGCCATCACCACGAGGTCGTCGCTGGTCACGATGTAGCGCGACGGACGCAGTCCGTTGCGATCCAGGGTGGCGCCGATCTGGCGCCCGTCGGTGAACGCGATCGCCGCCGGGCCGTCCCACGGCTCGAGCATCGCGGCGTGGTACTCGTAGAACGCGCGCCTACGCTCGTCCATCAGCGCGTGCTGCTCCCACGGCTCGGGGATCATCATCATCACGGCATGCGCGAGCGGGTAGCCCGCCATCGTCAGCAGTTCCAGCGCGTTGTCGAAGGTCGCGGTATCGGACTGTCCCTCGAAGCTGATCGGGTACAGTTTCGACAGGTCGTCGCCCAGCACCGGCGACTTCATGACACCCTCGCGCGCGCGCATCCAGCTGAAGTTGCCCTTGACCGTGTTGATCTCGCCGTTGTGCGCCACCAGCCGGTAGGGGTGCGCCAGCGGCCACTCGGGGAAGGTGTTGGTCGAGAAGCGCTGGTGCACCAGCGCCAGCGCCGATACCGTGCGCGGGTCCTGCAGGTCGAGGTAGTAGCGACCGTCCTGGTCGGCCAGCAGCAGGCCCTTGTAGATGACCGTGCGGCAACTCATGCTCGGCACGTAGTACTCTCGGCTGTGCGTGAGGTTCAGCGCCTTGATCGCGCTCGAGGCCGTCTTGCGGATCACGTACAGCTTACGTTCCAGCGCGTCGGGGACGATGATGTCGCGCCCGCGGGCGATGAAGATCTGGCGGATTACCGGTTCCTTGGCACGCACCGCCGGCGACATCGGCATCTCGCGATCGACCGGCACGTCGCGCCAGCCGATCAGCACCTGACCCTCGGCGCGCACGGCGCGCTCGAGTTCCTGTTCGCAGGCGAGCCGCGAGGCGTGCTCTTTCGGCAGGAAGATCATCCCCACGCCGTACTCGCCGGGCGGCGGCAGTTCAACGCCCTGCTTCGCCAGCTCTTCGCGGTAGAACTGGTCGGGAATCTGGATCAGTACCCCGGCGCCGTCCCCCATCAGGCTGTCGGCGCCGACCGCTCCGCGGTGATCGAGGTTCTCGAGGATCTTCAGCCCCTGCTCGATGATCGCGTGCGAACGCTGGCCCTTGATGTGGGCAACGAAGCCGACCCCGCAGGCGTCGTGTTCGCGCGCCGGGTCATAGAGGCCGTGGCGGATGGCTTGCTGGATTTCCGGACTCGACATGGCGGCGCCTCACTCGCTGGGGCTGACACAAGTGCCCCCAGCTTAGTGTGCTCCCTCAACCAAATAAATGGGGTCAGAGTCAAATTATCAGGTTATTCTTTGACCTGGCGCCTTAATTGGGGACAGAGTCGTTCGGGGCGGACGACCGCGTCGAGCCGGAACGACACGCAGCCCGGTTTCGCTGGCCACCCGGTTCAGGAACGTTTGCGAACCCAACGCCCGCCCGCGCACCACCGAGAGCGCGAACGCCTGGGCCTCGGCGTTCGGCACCCCTTCCTCGAGAAAACGTCGCCAGGCCGCCTCCCGCTCGAAGGGCGTGTTGCCCAGCGACCAGAACAGCGCGTGATCGGTCAGCAGCGCGTCGGTACGCAACCCGAGGTGGTGGCGCGCACTGGACCACGCGAATGCCTCCGCGCTGGCCACCATGCCCGCACGCACCGGATTCAGTTCGATGTAGCGCATGCAGGCGAGCAGGTAGGACTCGCTTTCGATCAGGCTGGAACGGAAACGGCCCTCCCACAGCGTGCCGCTGCGGCCGTGGCGGTGATTGAACCAGCCGACGTAATTGCGCCCCAGCACCTGCATCATGCGGCTCAGTGCGTCGGCTGCCGCCGGCGTGCCGAGCAGGTGGACGTGGTTGTCCATCAGCACGTAGGCGTGCAGCGCGACGCCGGCGCTCACGGCCGCCTCGCGCAGCATGGCCAGGTACTCCTCGCGATCACTGGCGTCGACGAAGATCGGGCAGCGGTTGTTGCCACGCTGGATCAGATGATGGGGGTAGCCGGCCACCGCCAGCCGTCGGGATCTCGCCATGGGCGCGTCGTCGGCCTCCCTCGCGTCGGTTGCTTGCGATTGCCGTGCGTGCTCCCGGTTCGAACCGGTGGCGGCACCGGTGACCTGGATCGCGGCCGCGCCATTCGCGGATCGTCCGGTCAAAGACCGGACCTGCGCGCCTCAGCGGACCTCGTCGCCCAAGCCTGGTGGGTTCGGCCACGGGCCGAACCTGCGGCTTTCACCGGTGGTGTCGGTACCCGCCGACGATCAGTTGCGCGCCTTGAACGCCTTCACCGCCTGGTTGAACGCCTCGGCCACCGCGGTCTGCTCGTCGACGGTCGCGTTGTGGTTCGCGACGCGCGCCGCTTTCGCTTCCGCGGTGTCGGCCTCACCGGCCGCCACACCCTCCTGCTCGAGACAGCTCATGTAGGCGTTTCCGCTCGCGATATAGGCCTTCATGGACTGCTGCGCGGCCTGCATGTCCTCGAGCGTGGCGGTGTTGCCGTCGGGAAGCGCCGGCGCGGCTTCGCGCGCGCACTCCGCCACTGCGGTGGCGGCACCAAGGCACAGGCAAAGCGACAGGAACGACAGGGGCAAGCGACGCATGATCGGGTCTCCGCTGGGGTTGTGGTTATGCGCCTCGGCGAGGCGTCACGACTCTAGCCGAGCACGCGCCCGCCTACAACCGCCGTCCGCGCTCAGCGTTCGATCTGCCCCAGGTTGGCGTGGATCACCGCCCCGTTGACGGCCGGGTTGGTCGCGCAGAACAGGATGACGCGGGCGATCTCCTGCGGCTCGACCAGCCGGCCGAAGGTGCTGCCCGCGGCGATGGACGCGAGCACGGCCGGCTCGCCTCCGACGTGGTCGCGCAGCATCTCGGTGTCGGTAAAGCCCGGACACACGCACACCGAGTGGATGCGGCGCCCCGCGAGATCCTGCGCGGTCGCGCGCGCCAGGCCCACCAGCGCGTGCTTGGACACCACGTACGCGCAGGAACCGGCGACCGCCTTCTCGCCGAGCGTGGAGCCCACGTAGACGATCGCGGACCCCGGCCCCATCCGCGGCAGCAGCAGCTGGTCGAGCTGCACGCAGGCGAGCAGGTTCACCTGCAGCACCTCGCGCAGTGTGGCTTGCGTGACGCTCGCCACGCTGTCACGCGTGAGCAGCCCCGCGTTGTGCACCAGCGCGATCGTGTCACTGCCCGCGACCGCGGCCAGCACTTCCTCGCCGTGGCGCTCCGCCCAGCCCGGATCCGACAGATCGGCGGCGACGTGATGCGCGCCCGCTACCGCGCAGGCGCGGCGCGCGACGCTGACGACACTCCAGCCAGCCGCGGCGAATTCGCGCGCGGTTGCCAGCCCGATGCCGCGACTGCCCCCCGTGATCACCAGCGTCTTCATGCGCGCCTCAGGCTTTGCGCCAGTGGCAGGAGCCCCACTGCCCCGGCCCCGACGAGACCTTGATCGTGACCTCACGGATGTCGTGGCGGTCGATCAGTTCCCGATCCTCGAGCAGACGCTCGAGCAGATAACGCGCATATTCCTCGACGGTCGCGTTGCGCACTGGCAACAGCAGCGTGTCGCCGCGCGGGAACAGCAGTTCCTCGGCGGCGAACCGCACGCTGTAGTGCGCGCCGCTCTGGCTGATCCGCAGGTGCGGCGAATCCGCGGGCAGCAGCATGTATTCGTCGAGCGCGGCGCACAGGCTCTCGAGCTTGTCCTTCAATATGCGGTAGCTGAAGCACATGCCGTTGTCGCCCACCGGCGCCGTCAACGAGGCTGCGACGCGGAAATTGTGCCCGTGCAGCCGTTCGCGTTCCGTCGCGGAAAAGATGGTGAAGTGCGCCGCGGAGAACTTCAGGTACTCCTTGGCCAGGTCGATGGTCGTGAGTTGTTCCAAGCCCGCGCTCCCCTGCTGCTGCCCGTTCGATGCCAATTGTCACTATAGCCGAGCGATCCACGCGTGCGGGTCCGCTGTCGGCCCGTTTACGTATGTGCGCCTGCCGCAGATCAACGGTGCGTTTGCGCGCGCGCCGCGGACCGGGCACCATCGCCGGGCACGAACCGACGGGAGAAGCGGGAATGCGCGCACTGGCAACGGCAATCGGGCTGCTGGCGTCACTCGGCGCGACTGGAGCAGCAGCGATCGAATACACGGTGCGCGCCGCCGACGGCGCACCGCTCGCGAACGCGATGGTCACCCGGGTGCCCGCGGGCACCCCGCCACCCGACACCTCCGACAACGGGTACCCCGCGCCCGGCGCGACCCACCGCGCCCCCGAGCGCATCACGCGCTTCAGCGACGCCGCGGGTACGGTGCGCTTTCCGCCGGCGCCGGGACTGGTCGACCTCAGGGCGCGCAAGCCCGGTTTCGCTGACACCCGCCTGGTGGCGCTGCGTGCCGACGAGACGCCCGAACTGGTGCTGCGGCCGCAGCCGGATGCCCTGGCGCTCGCGAATTCCAAGCCGTCGAACCTGTGGCTGGCCCGCATGGATTTCGGCGGGGACCACCGCCTGCGCGAGCATTTCCTGCTGCATTGCGCGTTCTGCCACCAGCAGGGTTCACCGTTCATGCGTGCGAACCGCACCGCGGAAGACTGGGCAGCCGTCTTCGACCGCATGAACCGCTACGGCGCGCAGGCCGCCCACGATGCCCGCGCACCGTTCGCGCAGTACCTGCATGCGCGCCACGCGGAACTGCTGCGCGACCCCGGCCTGCTGCCGGACTTCGAGCCCTGGCCCGGCCGACTGGCCGGAGTCACCCTCAGCGAGTGGCCGCTGGGCGACTCGCTGTCGCAACTGCACGACCTGCTGCTGCATCCGAACGGCATGGTCTACACCGGCGACAACCTGATGGACCGCATCTACGAGATCGATCCGCTGAGCGGCGACTACCGTGTCTACCGTATCCCGCACGCGCCCGACGCCACGATCGGCGGCATCCTCGGCAACCGCTTCGCCGCCGGCTACCCGAAGGTCGAGAACTACGTCGGCGTGCATTCCTTCGCCCTGTCACCCACCGACGGCCACCTCTTCATCACGCCGTCGATGCAGCAGTCGCTGCTCGAGTTCGACCCGGTTTCCAAACGCTTCACCGAATGGAAGATGGATCGCGGCTTCTACCCGCACACGATCCGCATCGACGCCCGCGACCGCGTCTGGTTCACGCTGGCGCTGAGTTCGCAGGTGGCGATGTTCGACCGCCGCACGCAGACGTTCACCTGGTACGAACTGCCCGCACGCGGCTGGCGCGAACGCGCGCTGCTCGCCATCGTCAACTGGCGGCTGGGACGCGGTGCGGTGGAGACGCCGCCGAAATATGACTACGGGACCAGCGGTTTTCCCCTGCCGTACGGCATCGATATCGCGCCCGACGGGACGGTCTGGGTGGCGCGTCTGCATGCCGGCGACATCGCGCGGATCGACCCGGCCAGCGGCTCGGTGACGATGATCCCCACCCCGTTCAGCGGCCCGCGCCGGCTGCGTTGCGACGCCGACGGCAATCCGTGGATCACCGGCTTTTCGTCCGGCCTGATCGCCCGCTACGACGCGCGCGCCGGGCGCTTCGACACCTTCCCGTTGCCGGTGCAGAGCGAGACCCCATATGCGCTGAACGTGGACCGGCAGCGCCACGTGGTGTGGGTGACCGGCAACCAGTCGGATTCGCTGCTGCGCTTCGACATCGCGACCCGGACCTGGACCGTCTACCCGCTGGCGCGTTACCGCAGCTTCACGCGCGACATCGAGATCGATGCCGACGGCAGTGTCTACACGACGATCTCGAACTTCCCGGCCTGGCAAATCGAGGAAGCGCAGCCGATGCTGATCCGGTTGCAGGACGAAGCAGGGCGCCCGGAGGCGCCCTGTGCATCGAAGGAAGGATGCAGGTGAGGAGCGGTCACGCCGGCCGCGAGGGACCGGCGTGCTGCCCTCAGCTCACGTGCGGCGACGCGCGATCCCGAGTCCCATCAGTCCCAGGCCGAGCAGACCCAGCGTGCCCGGAACCGGCACTTCGTTGGGGATCTCGACCGTAATGCTGCTCAGCTTGAAGCGGTCGTTACGGTCGAAGGTGGTGTCGGCACCGAAGCTGAACTGGCTACCCGCATAGCCGCTGCCGAAGTTGACGACGCTCGCGAGGAACTCCTCGTCCAGCACGTTCGAACCGTCCACGCCCAGATCGAAGCGGCCGGCGAAGTTCGGGTAGAAGGTCGCCGACAACAGGGTCACGGTCTTGCTGCCGAAGTCCAGCGTGATCGTCTCGTCCGGACCGCTGGAATCGGCCCAGTGCTGGTCACCGTAGGCGGTGCCGCAATCGGTGGCCGGAGCGGCGGCACCGGTGCACACCAGCAGGCCCCAGCTGCTGCGCGAGATCCACGACGGATCGCTGCCGTCATTTGCCGCGCTTGCGTCCAGCGTGGTGACGCTGTCGCTGCCGGTAACCGTGACCGACGCCCCGAAGCTGCGCGCCCCGGTGAAGTCGAACGTGACGGTCGCTGCGTGCGCTGCGCTGAACGCGAGCAACCCCGCCGCCACCATTGCTGCTCGTGTGAGATTCTTCATGACGGACTCCTTGTAGGTTGAAAGCACCGGGTTCAGCCGGTTCGCCAGTAAGTTAGCAATGGACGTGCCAGTCATTTGTTGTCTATTAATTTCAATGTGTTACGATTTTCTTCGGGTTTTATCCTGAAGCAATCTGTAAAAGGTTCCGACAGTCGCACCACCTCGGCGGCGGCTCCGTCGGTCGTCCCCGCGCCACAGCGCACCCCGTTTGCAGTGGCCTCGGTCACGCGGTATACAGATACCTCCACCACCATCGAGGCCCCCGCGGATGCGCGCCATCGTCTGCGCCGAATACGGACCACCCGGCGGACTGCAGCTCGCCGACCTCCCCGACCCAGTCTGCGGCCCCGGCCAGGTGCTGGTCGCGGTGCACGCGGCCGGGGTGAACTTCGTCGATTCGCTGCTGATCGCCGGCCAGTACCAGA
This sequence comes from Pseudomonadota bacterium, assembly GCA_963204845.1. Classification (GTDB taxonomy): domain Bacteria; phylum Pseudomonadota; class Gammaproteobacteria; order Pseudomonadales; family UBA5518; genus UBA5518. Next base: position 8,677 of record CAUJIL010000207.1, read on the forward strand.
TCCGCATCCCGCCGCCCTTCGTTCCCGGCGGCGACTGCGCCGGCACGGTGCTGGCGCTCGGCGAAGGCGCCACCGGCTTCACGCTCGGCGAGCGTGTCCTCGCGAGCCCCGGCATCGGCGCCTTCGCCGAACGGGTGGCGCTGCCGGAAACCCAGGTGCGCCGGATGCCGGCGAACATGAGCTTTGCCGCCGGCGCGGTGTTCCTGCAGCCAAGCGCGACCGCGTATTACGCGCTCCACCAGCGCGGCGCGCTGCGCGCCGGCGAGACGCTGCTGGTGCTCGGTGCGGCCGGCGGCACCGGCGCCGCCGCGATCCAGGTCGCCAAGGCCTTCGGCGCGCGCGTGATCGCCGCCGCGTCCAGCCCCGAAAAGCTTGCCGCCGCCGCCGCGCTCGGTGCCGACGTGCTGATCGACTACGGCCGCGAGGAATTGCGCGCGGCGCTGAAACTCGCGACCTCGGGGCGCGGCGTCGACCTGGTGTTCGACCCGGTGGGCGGCGCGCTGGCGGAACCGGCGCTGCGCTCGTGCGCGGAGAACGCGCGCTATCTCGTGATCGGCTTCGCCAGCGGCGAGATCCCGCGCGTGCCGCTGAACCTGCCGCTCCTGAAGAGTTGCCAGATCGTAGGCGTCGACTGGGGCGGCCACTCCGCACGCCACCCGCAGGAAGCGCGCAGGCTGGTCGATACGGTGCTCACGCTGTACGCCGAGGGGCGCCTGCAGGACCCGCCGCTGGCGCGCTACCGGCTCGAGGAGACCGGACAGGCGATCGCCGGTCTGGCGGCACGGCGCATCGCGGGACGCTGTGTGATCGAGATCGGCGCCGCCGCAGGCTGAGCGCGCCGCTCAGGCGCCCTCATCGAACAGCGCCCGCACGGCCGGCTTCAGCGGCTTGCCGAGCGCGTTGCGTGGCAGCACCCCCACCACGCGCAGCCGCCGCGGGTGCTTGTACGCCGACAGCCGGTCGCGGCACCACGCGAGCAGCTCGTCCAGGGCGAGCGCGGCCCCGGGCCGCAGCACCACGGCCGCCGCCACCGCCTCGCCCCACAGATCGTCCGGCACCCCGACCACCGCGCACTCGCGCACCGCGGGATGCTCGAGCAGCACGTTCTCGATCTCGAGCGCCGAGAGCTTGTAGCCGCCGGACTTGATGATGTCGACCGAACGCCGGCCGAGGATCCGGTAGTAGCCGCGCTCGCGCACCGCAACGTCACCGGTCAGGAACCAGCCGTCGTCGCTGAACGCGCACCGCGTTGACTCGGGGTCGTTCCAGTATCCGTCGAACACGGCCGGACCACGCACGTGGATCTCGCCCGGCTCGTCCTCGCCGACGATCACCGCGCCCTGCTCGTCGACCAGCCGTACCTCCACGCCGGGTAGCGGCAACCCGACGCTGCCCGGTCGGCGCTCGCCGTGCAGCGGGTTCGCCAGCGCCATCCCGATCTCGGTCATGCCGTAGCGCTCGAGCAGCGCGTGTCCGCCGAGCCGCTGCCAGTGCGCGTGCACGCTGGCCGGCAACGCCGCCGATCCCGAGATCATCAGCCGCAGCGCCGCGAAGCCGCGGGCGCAGCGCTCGCGTTGCGGCGCGGGCAGCGCCTCGAGCGCCTCGATCAGCTTCACGTACACGGTGGGCACCGCCATGAACACGCTGAAGGCACCGGCCGCGACGCGCTCCAGCACGCGCGCGGCGTCGAAGCGTTCGAAGGCATCGATGCAGGCGCCGGACCACAGCGCGCAGCACATCACGTTGACGATGCCGTGCACGTGATGCAGCGGCAGGAACAGCGGAATCCGGTCCGTCTCCCGCCACTCCCACGCCTCGACCAGCATGCGCACCTGCGCCGCGATCGTCGCGTGGGTGTACAGCGCTCCCTTGGGCTTGCCGGTGGTGCCACTGGTGAACACGATCATCGCGGGACATTCCGGTGCGAACTCCGGCAGGGTTCCGCTCGCCCCGGCCGCCTCCAGCGCATCGAGCCCGGTCCACTGCGCCCGCGTCGCGGCACAGGCCGCGCGCAAGGAGTCCTCCGGCTTGCCCGCCACGAGCACCCGCAGCACGCCCGCCGTGCGCAGCACGTGCTCGATCTCCGGCGCCGTGGCGGCCGGGTTCAGCGGCACCGCGCAACCGCCCGCACGCCAGATGGCCCATTGCGCCACGACGTGCGCGGCACCGGCGGGCGCCAGCAGCGCGATCCGCTCGCCGGCCAGGTCGCCGCCACCGCCGAGCAGCGCCGACGCCGCGCGCGCCGAACGCCGCAGCAGCTCGGCATACGACACGCTCGCCGTGCCCTCCTGGAATGCCGCGCGATCGGCGTGCCGCGCCACGCGCTGAAACAGTTCGATCATGGTTCGATCCACCACCACCCACGCGGGACCGTATACCGGAGCCCCCGTCCCGCGGTCAACGGCAGGGCGTGCGCCAGCGCGAGGGATCGCACCGATCCCGGCTCAACGAAACCGCATCGCCAGCCCATGCCTTCGCCGCGCGATCTCACGCCGGCGCTCGTCGGGGCTGACACGCGGCGTATCCGGCGGCAGGTTCTGCGCGAGGCTCGCGAGCGGGACCACGCGGGTTCGCGGCTGCGGTGCGGCGCGTTCCGGGAACTGGAAACGGCACAGCATGACGCCCTCGTCGAAACCGCCCGCGTCGAGCCAGTTCGGCACGCCGGGGTCGCGATGCGCGAGCACGGCGCGGAACACGCCGTCGCTGCCGACGTGCGCCTGGCGGTCGTTCCAGCTCTGGATGCGCTGGGCCGGGTCGAGCGACTCGTACCACATCGGGCTGATCTGCAGGTTCCAGTAGGCGGCGCGCGGGGGCTCGAACTCGACCAGCAGCGCCGAGTCGGGGTCGATGCGGTAGTAACCCTGCGCGTACTGGTTTTCCGGGGCACCGGACGCCGCGGTCATGTCGTCCTCGTTGCCGCCCGGCGTGGTCGGCTGCGGCATCACGTTGACGCCGAGCACGCCGCGCATGTGCAGGCAGTAATCAGCCCACAACCGCGACTCTTCCTCGACGAACCATGCCACGTCGCGCAGCCGCTCGGCGATCCCGGCGACGCTCGGCTCGGCCGCGCCCGGGTCCCGGTCGATCCGCTCGATGAACACCCACGGCGGCTCGTCCTCGACCCAGTCGTGATAGAACTGCCGCACGTGCAGCCACTCGACGTCCGGTTCCAGCTGCAGCCAGTTGCCGGGCTGCGGTTGCGCGCTGAGGATGATCTCGAAGCTGCCGTCGGGCCCGAGTTGCAGGTCGCGGCCGGACAGGCTGCAGTCGATGCGGGTCGGCCGGGTGTAGCTCCAGATGCCGCGGCTCAGCTCGAAGCCGAGGTACGGGATGGTGCCGCGCTTGCCCCACACGCGGTAGGTGGCGTCACCGCGCAGCCGCGCACGCAGGTAATGGCCGTCGGGATTCGCCAGCCCCCAGCCCTTCCAGTTGTTGAAGTACGTGAACAGCACCGGTCGGTCACGGTCCGCGGCGTGCAGATACATGTCGAGCGCGCTGTCGAGGATCCCCGCCAGATAGCGGGGCCCCGCCGCCGCATGCCGCGGATCGGTGGGCATGTCGGTGCGTCTGAGCACCGCGGAGGCCTTTTTCAGTGATTCGCAGAACGCTTCCCACGCCTCTGCGCTCGTTGCCGTCGCATCGTTCATCGATTCATGCCTCCGAAGGAATGCCGAAGTAATCCTGGTACGCCCGGTAGCGCCGGCGCGCGGTCTCGGGGTCGAACCCGGTCTGCGCCAGATCGTAGCGGCGGTCCGCGTAGCGACGGCTGTCCTGTGCGCGCGCCGCGAGCCAGGCCTGCATGCGCCCGCGCGCGTTCACTTCCTGCACCCACTGCGGTCGCGGTGCGGGGCGCCACAAGGCCCTCGCGGCGCCACCGTCCGGTGCGTCTCTCGACTCGTCCATCCGGTTCGTTTCTCCCGGTTCGCGCGACCTTCCGTAACTGCCGGCAGATCCCTCAGTGCCGTCACTGTAGTGCCAGATGCCCCGTACCCCAAGGACACAGATCGTCAAGCACGCGGACAATCCCGCTCAGCACAGGCGACGCAAGGTGCCGCTACCGGCGAGCGGCGCGTTATCATGATGCCGCACGCATCCACCATGGCCACTCCACGAGGAACACCCGATGAGCAAACGCTTCGACCGGAAAACCGCACTGATCACCGGCGCCGCGTCCGGCATGGGACGCGCCACGGCGTTGCGCATGGGGAGCGAGGGGGCGCGGGTGTTCTGCGCCGACATCAACGGCGACGGCGCCCGCGCCACCGCCGAGGCGATCCGCGCCGCCGGCGGCGAGGCACGATCCGCCGCCGCCGACATCGGCGATCCGGCACGCTGCCGTGCGCTGGTCGAGGAAACCGTCGGCGCATTCGGCGGGCTCGACATCCTCTGCAACATCGCCGGCTTCGGCGGCCTGAAGGCGCTGGCCGACGAGACGCCCGAGGGCTGGCAGCGCATGTTCGCGGTCAACGTGCACGGTCCGTTCTACCTGAGCCAGGCGGCGCTGCCCCAGTTGCTGGCGCGGCGCGGCAACATCGTCAACGTGGCCTCGACCGCCGGACTGATGGGTCAGGCGTACATGGCCGCGTACACTGCCTCCAAACACGCACTGGTCGGGCTGACCAAATCGATGGCGGTCGAGTTCGGGCGCCAGGGCCTGCGCGTCAACGCGGTCTGCCCCGGTGGCACCGCCACGCCGTTCCTGGCGACCTTCGCAGTACCGGAGGGTGCCGATCCGGAACTCATCTCCCGGTTGTCCTTGCGCCCCGACTACGCGGCACCCGAACACATCGCGAACATGATCTGCTTCGCCGCCTCCGACGAGGCCGAGTTCGTCAACGGTGCGCTGCTGTCGGTCGACGGCGGCACGGTCGCGGGCTGAACCGTGGGCCAGTGGATCCTGCGCCTCGACCTGCGCTCGCCCGCGTTCGCCGGCGCGAACCCGCACCTGTACCGCACCGGGTTCGAGTTCGCGGCGATCGCCGACGAGTTGGGCTTCGACCACTGCATGCTGTCGGAGCACCACGGCGCCGCCGACGGCTACCTGCCGTCGCCGCTGGTCTACGGCGCCGCGATCGCGGCGTGCACGCGGCGCATGCGGCTGCGCATCTCGGCGCTGATCCTGCCGCTGCACGACCCGCTGCGCATCGCGGAGGACGCCGCGGTGCTCGACCGCATCGCCGAGGGCCGGCTGGACCTGGTGCTGGTCGCCGGCTTCCTGCCACAGGAGTTCGCGATGTTCGGGCGTGATGTCGGCACGCGCGGGCGCGCGCTCGAGGACGGCATCGCGGTGTTGCGCCAGGCGTGGCGCGGGCAGCCGTTCACCTACGCCGGCCGCACCGTCGAGATCACTCCGCGGCCATGGCAGCCCGCCGGGCCGCCGCTGTTGCTCGGCGGTGCAACCGCGCTCGCGGCGCGCCGTGCGGCACGCGTCGGTGACGGCTTCGTTCCCGGAATCATGGGCCTGTGGGACACCTACGCCGCGAGTTGCCGCGAGTTCGGCAAGGAGGCCGGCCCCGAGCCGGTGTTCGGCCCGCTGGCGATTTTCGTCAGCGACGATCCCGAAACCACCTGGAACCGGATCGCCCGCCACGCGTTGCACGAGACGAACTGCTACGCGCGCTGGTACCGCGAGGGCGGCATTCCGGGGCCTTACGGTCACGTCGACAGCGCCGAGGCGCTGCGCGCCACCGGGCTCTACCAGGTGCTGACGCCCGCGCAGTGCATCGAACTGGCGCGCGCGCTCGGCCCGCGCGGCCAGTTGTACGTGCACCCGCTGCTGGCGGGCATCGACGCCGACATCGGCCGCGAGACGCTGCGCCTGCTCGCCGAGCAGGTACTGCCCGCCTTGCGCGCGGCGGAGGAGCACGGTTGAT
>CAUJIL010000208.1 GCA_963204845.1 Pseudomonadota bacterium
CATCGAGGTGTTCGATTTCCTCGGCGAGTGCGCCGGCGGCGCGCTCGAGCACCAGCTGTTGCAGCATCCGTTCCTCGAGCGCCGGGTACCGGTGATCCTCGGGCAGCACGTCACCACCGACGCCGGCACCGGCGCCGTGCATACCGCGCCGGGCCACGGCGTGGACGACTTCCTGGTCGGGCAGATCTACGGGCTCGAGGTGCTGAACCCGGTGGACGGGCAGGGCGTGTTCGTCGATGGCACGCCGTTCGTCGCCGGCCAGTACGTGTTCAAGGCCAACGCGACGATCGTCGAGTTGCTGCGCGAGCGCGGCGCGCTGCTGCACGACGTGCCGTACCAGCACAGTTACCCGCATTGCTGGCGCCACAAGTCGCCGGTGATCTTCCGCGCCACGCCGCAGTGGTTCATCGGCATGGACACCAACGCGCTGCTGGCCACCGCGCGCGATGCGATCCGGGACGTGCAGTTCGTGCCGTCGTGGGGTCGGGCGCGCATCGAAGGCATGCTGGAGAGCCGCCCCGACTGGTGCATCTCGCGCCAGCGCACCTGGGGCGTGCCGATCGCGCTGTTCGTGCATCGCCAGAGCGGCGAGCTGCATCCGCGCACGGCGGACCTGATCGAACAGGTCGCGCTGCGCATCGAGCAGGGTGGCATCGACGCGTGGTTCGCGATCGACCCGGTCGAGCTGCTCGGCGAGGAGGCGGCGCAGTACCAGAAGATCACCGACACGCTCGACGTGTGGTTCGACTCCGGCGTCACGCACGCCTGCGTGCTGACGCGCCGTCCCGAGCTCGCGTTTCCCGCCGATCTGTACCTCGAAGGCTCGGACCAGCATCGCGGCTGGTTCCAGTCCTCGCTGCTGACCGCCGCCGGAATCCACGGCTGCGCGCCGTACAAGGCAGTGCTCACGCACGGATTCACGGTGGATGCCGCGGGACACAAGATGTCGAAGTCGCGCGGCAACGTGATCGCGCCGCAACAGGTGATGAAGACGCTGGGTGCCGACATCCTGCGGCTGTGGGTGGCGGCCACCGACTACCGCGCCGAGATGACGGTCTCCGACGAGATCTTCAAGCGCACCGCCGATTCGTACCGCCGCATCCGCAACACCGCGCGCTTCCTGCTGTCGAACCTCGCCGGCTTCGATCGGGTGCAGCATCTGCTCGCGACGGGCGAGCTGCTCGCGCTCGACCGCTGGGTGGTCGATCGTGCCGCGCGCCTGCAACGCGAGATCGTCGAGGCCTACGACTCGTACCAGTTCCACCTGATCTACCAGAAGCTGCACAACTTCTGCGTGACCGACCTCGGCGGCTTCTACCTCGACGTGATCAAGGACCGCCAGTACACCACGCGCGCCGACAGCCGCGCGCGCCGCTCGGCGCAGACCGCGATGTACCACGTGCTCGAGGCCCTGGTGCGCTGGATCACGCCGATCCTGAGCTTCACGGCCGACGAGATCTGGCGCTGCCTGCCCGGCGACCGGTCGCAGCCGGTGTTCACGGCCCAGTGGTACGACGCGCTGGACGAACTGCCAGCCGAGGACGAACTCGGCCGCGACGTCTGGCACTTGCTGATGCAGGTCAAGGGCGAGGTGAACCGCGAGCTCGAGCGCCGGCGCAACGAGGGCGTGGTCGGCAGCACGCTCAGCGCGGTGGTGACCGCATGGTGCAACCCGGCGCTGGCCGCGCAGCTGGGGCGGCTCGGGGACGAGCTGCGCTTCGTGTTCATCACCTCCGCAGTGAACGTGGTGGCGGACGAGAACGCCCCCCCCGACGCCGTGGAAACCGCGATCCCGGGGCTGAAGCTGCGCGTGGACGCCTCGCCGGCGCCCAAATGCGTGCGCTGCTGGCATCACCGCCCGGATGTGGGCACGCACGCCGCGCACCCGGAGCTGTGCGCGCGCTGCGTACAGAACGTCGACGGCCCCGGCGAGACGCGCCGCTATGCGTGATCACTACGTGGGTCCGGCCTGTGGCCGGACATGTTCGGTCACAGACCGAACCTACAGCCGGACATGCGCCAACGCCGTAGGTCCGGCCTGTGGCCGGACACGTTCGGTCGCAGACCGAACCTACAGGGGGAGTGATGTGGCGGGGGTGCCGGCATGAACGCCCTGCGCTGGTACCTGCTTGCGCTGGCCGTGATCGTGGTTGATCACGTCACGAAGTACCTCGCGAGCGCGAACCTCGAGTACGGCGAACTGGTGCCGCTGCTGCCGATCCTCGACCTCACGCTGCTGCACAACCGCGGCGCCGCCTTCAGCTTCCTCAGCGACGCCGGCGGCTGGCAGCGCTGGTTCTTCACCGCGGTGGCGGTGGGCGTGAGCGCGTGGATCGCGCTGTGGCTGCACCGCCTGCCGGCCGCCAAGCGCTGGCTGGCGGCCAGTCTCGCGCTGATCCTCGGCGGCGCGCTGGGCAACCTGATCGATCGGGTGGTGCTGGGTTACGTGGTCGATTTCATCTTCTTTCACTGGAATGACAGCTATTTCCCCGCGTTCAACGTCGCGGACGCGGCGATCACCACGGGTGCGATCATGATGATGATCGAGGTGCTGTTCCTCGACCGGGAGGATCGCGATGCGCATCCGGCTGGCTAACCCGCGCGGCTTCTGTGCCGGCGTGGATCGCGCGATCGAAATCGTGAACCGCGCGCTGGAGGTCTTCGGCGCGCCGATCTACGTGCGCCACGAGGTGGTGCACAACCGCTTCGTGGTCGATGACCTGCGCGCGCGCGGCGCGGTGTTCGTCGACGAGCTGGACGAAGTACCGGATGGCGCCATCGTGATCTTCAGCGCCCACGGCGTCTCGCAGGCCGTGCAGCGCGAGGCGCTGCAGCGCGGGTTGAAGGTCTTCGACGCCACCTGCCCGCTGGTCACCAAGGTGCACATGGAGGTCACCCGCTACAGCCGCCAGGGGCGCGAGTGCATCCTCATCGGCCACGCGGGGCACCCCGAGGTCGAGGGCACGATGGGGCAGTACGACACGGCGAACGGCGGGGCGATCTACCTCGTGGAGAGCGCCGGGCAGGTCGGCACGCTGCCGGTCAGGAACCCGTCGGCGCTGTCGTACGTGACGCAGACCACGTTGTCGGTGGACGACACGCGTGCCGTGATCGATGCGCTGCGCGCGCGTTTCCCGGAGATCCGCGGCCCGCGCCGTGACGACATCTGCTACGCGACCCAGAACCGCCAGGACGCGGTGAAGGAACTGGCCGCCGACTGCGACCTGGTGCTGGTGGTAGGGTCCCCGAACAGTTCGAACTCGAACCGTCTGGCCGAGCTGGCCCGTCGCATGGGCGCCGAGGCGCACCTGATCGATTCGGCCGACGACATCGATCCGGCCTGGCTGGCGGGCAAGCGGGCGATCGGTGTCACCGCCGGCGCCTCGGCGCCGGAGATCCTGGTGCGGCGGGTGA
>CAUJIL010000209.1 GCA_963204845.1 Pseudomonadota bacterium
TACGGCAACTTCGGCCAGAGCAACTACGGTGCCGCGAAGATGGCGCTGGTCGGGCTGATGCACACGCTGGTCATGGAGGGCGAGAAGTACGGCATCCGCGTCAACGCGGTGGCGCCGGTGGCCGGCACGCGCATGACCGAAGGATTGCTCGAGCAGCGCGCCTTCGATCTGCTGACGCCGGAGGCGGTCACGGCCGGCGTGCTGGTGCTGTGCGCCGAATCGTCGCCGAACCGCATGATCCTCTCGGCCGGCGCCGGCGGTTATGCGAGCGTCCATATTCACGAAACGGCGGGCGTGCATCTGGCGCCGGAGGAGCGGACCCCCGAAAATGTCGCGGCACGGCTCGCCGCCATCGAGGATCGCAGCGGCGAGCAGGAATTCCGGCAGGGCTTCCAGCAGAGCCTGAAGTTCGTCACCGCGGCGGCGCGGGCCGCCGGCATCGACATCTGATCACCACGGAGAATCGTCACATGGCAGACGCAGTCATCGTAGCAAGCGCGCGCACCCCGATCGGCAAGGCCTACCGTGGCCTGTTCAACGACACCGAGGCACCGACCATGGGCGGCCTGGCGATCCGCGCCGCCGTCGCGCGCGCCGGCGTCGACCCGGCCGAGGTGGACGACGTGATCATGGGCTGCGCGATGCCGCAGGGCACCACCAGCCTGAACATCGGCCGCATGTCGGCGCTGGCCGCGGGGCTGCCGGTGACGGTCAGCGGCATGACGATGGACCGCCAGTGCTCCTCGGGCATGATGGCGATCGCGACCGCCGCCAAGCAGATCCTGCACGACGGGATGCGTATCGTGGTCGGTGGCGGACTCGAGCACATCAGCCTGGTGCAGAACGAGCACCAGAACATGTATCGCCGCGTCGACCCGCGCCTCAAGGCGCTGCACGAACACGTGTACATGCCGATGCTGCACACCGCCGAGGTGGTCGCCAGGCGTTACGGCATCGCGCGCGAGCAGCAGGACGAGTACGCGCTGCAGAGCCAGCAGCGCACCGCCGCGGCGCAGCAGGCCGGACTGTTCGCCGACGAGATCGTCGAGGTCACGGCCAGCGTGGCGGTGAAGGACAAGAACACCGGCGAGGTCAGCCACAAGAGCGTCACGGCGGCGCTCGACGAAGGCAACCGCGCCGACACCACGCTGGACGGGCTGCGCAACCTGAAGCCGGTGCTCGAGGGCGGCTGCATCACGGCCGGCAACGCCAGCCAGCTCTCCGACGGTGCCGCGGCCTGCGTGGTGATGGACGGCACGCTGGCCGCGCAGCGCGGCATCCAGCCGATGGGACTCTATCGTGGCATCGCGGTCGCCGGCTGCGAGCCCGACGAGATGGGCATCGGCCCGGTGTTCGCGGTGCCCAGGCTGCTGCAGCAGCACGGCCTGCAAATGGACGACATCGGGCTGTGGGAACTGAACGAGGCCTTCGCGGTGCAGGTGCTCTACTGCCGCGACCGCCTCGGCATCCCCAACGAGCGCCTCAACGTGAACGGCGGCGCGATCTCGATCGGCCACCCCTACGGCATGAGCGGCGCGCGCATGGTCGGGCACGCGCTGCGCGAGGGCAAGCGCCGCGGCGTGAAGAACGTCGTGGTCACCATGTGCGTGGGCGGCGGCATGGGCGCCGCGGGGCTGTTCGAGGTGCTGTGACCCCGGTCACCCCGCGGGGGGCCGCGCCGACGGCCGCTCGGCCACACGGGCCCGCCAGCGCGTGAGCTGTGTGCACTCCGCGGGGATCGCGCGCCGGATCCAGCCGGCGAACTCGCAGGTCGCGAAGGCGTCGATGTCGGCCATCGAGAAGTTCTCGCCCGCGAGGTAGTCGCGGCCCGCGAGCCGCCTCTCCAGCGTGGTGAAGAACGCGTCCAGCAGTTGCTGCCCCCGTTCGACCAGCGCCGGTATCTGCGCGATCTCGAGCGGCCCCGGCAGACCCCGCTTCGCGAACGCCGGATTGCCGTTGCGGAACACCTCGGCGATCGGGATCAGCCCCTCGCAGAACACGCGGTGGCACCACTCGCGGATCTCCGCCTTCTCGATCGGCGTGCGTCCCAGCAGCGGCGGCGCGGGGTGCCGTGCCTCGAGGTAGTCGCAGATCGCGTTCACCTGCGTCAGCACCGGACCTTCGTCAGTGACCAGCGCCGGCACCGTCGACAGCGGGTTCACCGAGCGCAGCGGCTCGCCGAACTGCTCGCCCTTCATCAGGTCGACGTGCGTCGACGGGATCGCGATGCCCTTCTCGGCCATGAAGATGTGCAGTCGGCGCGGATTCGGTGCGATCGGGTAGGTGTACAGGTGCATCGTGGATCTCCGTTGCTGGGGTCGGGAGCAGTGTAGCGCGGGAGCGCCCGCGTGTTGACCATCGCTTCGTCGGCGTTGCAGACTCCGCGCTGCCACCGCAACCGGAGCTTCCGACAATGACAACCACAACCACGTCGAACCGGATTCGCTGCGCGCTCGCGCTCGCCGTCACGCTGGCGGCCACCACGCTCAGCGCCGGCGTGACCGACATGAAACAGGGCCAGGGCGGCAGCGTGGTGCAGGGCGCCGCGGGCACCCAGGGATCCCAGGGTGACACCGGGCTGCGCAAATGCACGCAACCGCTGGGCGCGGTCGCGGTCGTCGAGCCACAGGACTACATTATGGCCTCGCTGGCGCGCTACAGCCTGCAGTCGCCGACCAGCCTGATCCGCCTGATGATCCAGCAGTCGAACTGCTTCATCGTGGTCGAGCGCGGCATGGGCATGCAGAACATGATGCAGGAGCGCGCGCTGGCCGACTCCGGGCAGTTGCGCTCGAGCTCGAACATCGGCCAGGGACAGATGGTCGCGGCGGACTTCGTGCTGACGCCGTCGGTGGTGTTTTCCGACGACAACGCCGGGGCGGTCGGCGGTGCGATCGGCGGATTGCTGGGCGGGAAGGCACGCGTGATCGGTGGCCTGATGGGCGGGCTGAAGTTCAAGGAGGCGCAAACCAGCATGCTGGTCACCGACGCGCGCTCCGGCGTGCAGGTTGCGGCGGCCGAAGGCAGTGCGCGCAAGGCGGACCTCGGTCTCGGCGCGTTCATGGGCGGCAGTGGTGGGGCCGGCGGCCTCGGCGGCTATGCCAGCACCGCCGAGGGCAAGGTCATCGCGGCCAGCCTCGCGGACAACTACAACAACATCGTCGGCGTGATCGAGGGCGATCCGAACCTGCGCCGCAACGTCGGCACGCTGGCGCAGGAGGCCGCGGCCGGCGGCAGCGCGCAGGCTGGCGTGGGCGCCAACGAGGGCGACGTGATCTACCCGAAGATCAACAACGTGAAATTGCTCGCGCAGCCATCGGATGCGGCGAAAGTGGTTGCCGTACTTTCCAAGTCCGACGAGCTCGTCTACATGGGCGAGGAGAAATCGGGCTACCTGAAGGTCGAGGGCGGCATGGGCGGCGGCTGGGTCAAGAAGGCCCTCACGACGCGTTGAGTCCGGGCGCAGCCCGGACCTACGCCAGCAGCTCGCGGGCGATGATCAGTTTCATGACCTCGTTGGTGCCGGCGTAGATCCGCTGCACGCGCGCGTCGGCCCAGGCGCGCGCCACCGGGTACTCCCACATGTAGCCGTAGCCGCCGTGCAGCTGCACGCACTCGTCGATCAGTTTGCACTGCAGATCGGTGGCGAGCAGCTTGGCCTTCGCCGCGGTGGTCGCGTCGAGTCGTCCGGCGATGTGCAGCTCGATGCAGCGGTCGATGTACACGCGCAGCGCGCCGAGCTCCGCGTCGAGCTCGGCGAGCTTGAACTGCGTGTTCTGGAACGCCGCCACCGGCTTGCCGAACGCCTTGCGCTCCTTCACGTACGCCACCGTCTGCGCCAGCACCGACTCCGCGGCCGAAACCGCGCTCAGCGCCACCGACAGCCGTTCCTGCGGCAGCTCCTGCATCAGGTACATGAAGCCCAGGTTCTCCTCGCCGATCAGGTTCGCGCACGGCACGCGCACGTTCTCGAAGAACAGCTCGGCGGTGTCCTGCGCCTTCATGCCCACCTTCTTCAGCTTGCGTCCCTTGCTGAAGCCCGGCGTGCCGGCCTCGACGACGATCAGGCTGGTGCCCTTCGCGCCGGCGGCCGGATCGGTCTTCACGACCACGATCACCACGTCCGCCAGGTAGCCGTTGGTGATGAAGGTCTTCGAGCCGTTGACCAGGTAGTGTTCGCCGTCGCGCACGGCGGTGGTCTTGATGCCCTGCAGGTCCGAGCCCGCGCCCGGTTCGGTCATTGCGATCGCACTGATCAGCTCGCCGCTGACCATGCGCGGTAGGTAGCGCTGTTTCAGCTCCTCGCTGCCGTAGTTGACCAGGTACGGCGCGGCGATGTCGCTGTGCAGTCCCCAGCCGATGCCGGAGAGGCCGCGGCGCGTCACTTCCTCGTCGACGATCGCGTTGTAGCGGAAGTCGGTGCCGGCGCCGCCGTACTGCTCGGGGATCGTGGGGCACAGCATCCCCTGCTCGCCGGCCTTCAGCCAGACGTCGCGGTCCACGTGCCCCTGCTCTTCCCAGCGCTCGTGGTGCGCTACGCAGTGCTCGTCGAGCAGGCGCGCGACGTTGGCGCGGAACAGTTCGTGATCGGCGTCGAACAGCGTGCGTGGAATCATGGTGCGGCGTCCCCCGGTGGCGGCTTCTCAGTACGGTACGTTGCGTGCGGCGCGCTCGATCAGCGAGGCTGGCGGCTCGAAGCGCTCGCCGTAGTGCTCGGCGAGTTCGCGCGCGCGCGCCACGAAGCGCTCCAGCCCGTAGCCGTTGACGTACTGCAGCACGCCGCCGGTCCAGGCCGGGAAGCCGATGCCGAAGATCGAGCCGATGTTCGCGTCGCGCGCGGTGGTGACCACGCCCTCGGCGAGGCAGCGCACGGTCTCCAGCGACTGCACGAACAGCAGCCGCTCGCGGATGTCGGCCAGCGGCACCGCGTCTGCCGTCGGCTGGAAGCGCGCCGCGAGCCCGGGCCACAGGAACTTGCGCCCGCCTTCCGGGTACTCGTAGAAACCGCGGCCGGCGGCCTTGCCGGCGCGCTGCTGCTCGAGCATCCAGTCGATCACGCTCTCGGCGCGATGCGGCTGGTACGCACGGCCCTCGGCGCGCAGGTCCGCGATCGTCTGGTGACGGATCTTCGACATCAGCGTGAGGCTCACCTCGTCGGATACCGCCAGCGGACCGACCGGGAAGCCCGCGAGCAGCGCGCCGTTCTCGATCGCCGCCGGCGCCACGCCCTCGGTCAGCATCGCGATGCCTTCCTGGCAGTAGGTGCCGAACACGCGCGAGGTGAAGAAGCCGCGCGCGTCGTTGACGATTACCGGCGTCTTGCCGATCTGCTGCACGAAGTCGTACGAGCGCGCGAGCGTGGCGGCGCTGGTCGCGCGCCCGCAGATGATCTCGACCAGCGGCATGCGGTCGGCCGGCGAGAAGAAATGCAACCCGATGAAGTTCTGCGGCCGCGCGCTGGCCTCCGCCAGACCGGTGATCGGCAGCGTCGAGGTGTTCGACGCGAAAATCGCGGTGTCGCCCAGTGCGGCCTCGGCCTCGCGCGTCACGCGGGCCTTGAGCTCGCGGTCCTCGAACACGGCCTCGATCACCAGCTCGCAGCCGGTGAGATCGGCCGCGTCGGCCGTGGGTCGAATGCGCGCCAGCGTGGCGTCGTGCGCCTGCTGCGTGAGCTTGCCCTTGGCGAGCTGCTTGCCGAGCAGCTTCGCCGAATACGCCTTGCCCTTCCCGGCGCCCGCGAGGTCGACGTCCTTCAGCACCACCTCGATGCCGCGCACCGCGCAGGCGTGCGCGATCGCCGCGCCCATCATGCCGGCGCCGAGGATCCCCACCCGTGCGAAGCGCGCGCGCTCCACCTCGCGCGGCCGGCCCGCGCCGGACTTGATCTCGGTCAGCTGGAACCAGAAGGTGTTGATCATGTTGCGCGCGACCGTGCCCTGCGCGAGCCACACGAACCAGCGCGTCTCGATGCGCATCGCCGAGTCGATGTCGACCTGCGTGCTCTCGACGGCGACGCTGAGGATCGCTTCCGGCGCTGGCATCACGCCCCTGGTCGTCTCGCGCAGCATCGCCGGCGCGATCATCAGCTTCGGCGCCAGCGCCGGGCTGGCGGGCGTGCCGCCCGGGATGCGGTAGTCCTTGCGGTCGTAGGGTTGCTGCGCGTCCGGATGCGCCATGATCCACGCGCGCGCCTTCGCGAGCATCTCTTCCGGCGTGGCCGCGAGTTCGTGGATCAGCCCGGCCTGCAGTCCCTGCGCCGGGGTGAACTGCTTGCCCTCGAGCAGGTACGGCAACGCCGCCTCGATGCCGAGCAGACGCACCATGCGCACGATGCCACCGCCGCCCGGCAGCAGGCCCAGCGTGACCTCGGGCAGTCCCAGCGTGATCTTCGGATCGTCGAGCGCGATGCGGTGGTGTGCGCACAGGCACAGCTCCCAGCCGCCGCCGAGCGCCGCGCCGTTGATCGCGGCCACCACCGGCTTCCCGAGCGTCTCGAGCGCGCGCATCTGCTCCTTCAGCGCGTGCGCCACCGCCCACATCGCCTCGGCACCGGCCTCGCGCGCGTTGATCATTTCCTTCAGGTCGGCGCCGGCGAAGAAAGTCGATTTCGCCGAGCGCAGGATCACGCCGGCGAGCGTCGTCTCGGCGCGCAGCGCCGTGATCGCCCCGGCGAACGAGGCGCGGAACTCCGCGTTCATCAGGTTCGCCGATTCGTTCGGGTTGTCGAAGACCAGGTGGACGATGTTCGCGTCGTCCTTTTCGTAGCGGATGCTGTTCATGCGAGCTTTCCCCAGGCTGCGGAGGCGGTGATCACAGACGTTCGACGACGGTGGCGATGCCCATGCCGCCGCCCACGCAGGCGGTGACGACGCCGTAGCGTCCGCCGCGCGCCTCGAGCTCGTCGAGCACGGTGCCGATCAGCATCGCGCCGGTGGCGCCCAGCGGGTGGCCCATCGCGATCGCGCCGCCGTTGACGTTGATGCGATCGAAGGAGACACCGGTCTCGCGCTGGAAATGCAGCACCACCGACGCGAAGGCCTCGTTGACCTCGAACAGGTCGATGTCCTCGATCTTCAGCCCCGCGACCGTCAGCGCCTTGCGGGTCGCCGGCGCGGGGCCGACCAGCATGATCGTGGGATCGGTGCCGACCACGGCCGAGGCGACCACACGCCCCCGCGCACGCAAGCCGAGCCGCTCGCCGGCCGCGCGCGAGCCGACCAGCACCAGCGCCGCGCCGTCGACGATTCCGGAGGAATTACCGGCCGTGTGCACGTGCTCGATGCGTTCCACGTGCGGGTACTTCGCGCGCGGCACACCGTCGAAACCCATCTCGCCCATGAACTGGAACGAGGGCGGCAGCTTCGCCAGCGAGGCGAGCGAGCTGTCGGGGCGCACCGTCTCGTCGCGCTCGAGGATCAGCAGGCCGTTGCGGTCGCGCACCGGCACGATCGACTTCGCGAACGCCCCGCGCGCCCACGCGGCGGCGGCGCGCCGGTGCGATTCGACCGCGAACGCGTCCACGTCGTTGCGGCTGAAGCCGTCGAGGGTGGCGATCAGGTCGGCGCCGATTCCCTGCGGCATGAAATGCGTGTTGAGGCTGGTTTCCGGGTCGACGCCCATTGCACCGCCGTCGGAACCCATCGGCACGCGCGACATCGACTCGACCCCGCCCGCCACCACCAGCTGTTCCCAGCCCGAGCGGATCTTCATCGCCGCGAGGTTCACCGCCTCGGCGCCCGAGGCGCAGAAGCGGTTCAGCGTCACGCCCGCCACGTCCTCGTCCCAGCCGGCCGCGAGCGAAGCGATCTTCGCGATGTCGGCGCCCTGGTCACCCACCGCCGCCACGCAGCCGAGCACGATGTCGTCGACCTGGCTGGTGTCGGTGATGCGGTTGCGGCGCGCGAGTTCGCCGAGCAGGTTCGCGACCAGCGTGATCGGTTTGACCTCGTGCAGCGCGCCGCTCGCCTTGCCGCGCCCGCGCGGCGTGCGGATCGCGTCGTAGATGAACGCTTCGTTGCTCATGCCATGCTTCTCCAGCGCATCGTGCGGTGCCGGTGATCGTGGAGAGCGGCCGCGCGTGCGGCAATGATCAAAACGGTCACCCGGGTTGACCAAAGCGATAGCGCGGGGTGCAACGGCTCCGGTCGTGGACCGGAGCGGCTCAGCGGAAGACTTTCTTCAGCAGCTCGGTGCTGCGTGCCGCGGGGTTGCGGCGGATGTTGCGCTCCTCGTCGGCGAGCTTCAGGAACAGCCCGTCCAGCGTCTTGTCGGTCACGTACTCGTCGAGGTCGACGTTCCCGCCGAGCGCCTCGCCGAGCGCGCCGGCCTTGTCGAGCATGCGCTTGTACGAGCGCGTGACGCCGGCGTTGGCGGTCGCCTTGCGCACGATCGGCAGCATCGCGCTGCTCAATTCCTTGCTGGTGTGCTCGCGGAAGTAGGCGGTCGCGGCGTCGTCGGGGCCGGTCAGGATGTGCCGCGCGTCGGCAATCGACATCTCGCGCACCGCATCGCCCACGATCGGGGCCGCGGCGAGCACCGCCTGCTCGGCGGCGCGGTTCACGGTGGTGGTGAATTCGTCCACCGCATCGCCCTTGCCGAGCGCGCGCAGCGTGCTCTCGAGTTTCTTCAGCTTGCCCGGCAACGCAATGCGCACGCTGGGGTCGTCGAGGTACCCGCCGTTGCGCCCGAGGCCGCGGATCGCGCGCTCGGCGCCCACACCGAGCGCCTCGCGCAGCCCGCCGTCCATCTCGCGGGAGCTCAGCCCGGCCGTGCTGCTGCCGGCGGCGGGCTTCAGCGCCGTTCCGGTCACGCCCTCCAGGCGTTCACGCCAGTCGGTGCCGGATGCGGCGCCGCCGGCGCCAAGTGCGGCGGCGGTGGTCAGGACGACGACGAGGCGGCGTTTCATCGGCGGGATCCTCCCCTGGGTTCCGGAGCACGGAGCGCGCGTGCTACGGGCGGTTCGCGGCCTCACGATACGCCCCCGGCGTCGTGCCGGTCCACTTCCTGAACGCGCGGTGGAAGGCGCTGGGCTCGGAGAAGCCGATCGAGGCGGCGATCTCGTTCGCGCTGCGCGTGGTTTCCAGCAGCTGCCGGATCGCGCTTTCCTTGCGCACCGAATCCTTGATCTCCTGGAAACCGTTGCCTTCCTCGCGCAGGCGCCGGCGCAGCGTCGGCGCGCTGATCCCGAGCAGCGTCGCGGCTTCCTCGAGACCCAGCCCGACCACGTCGTCGCGCCGGCGCATCAGGCGGCGCACGGTGGCCGCCAGCGAGGGCGTGTCGATGTAGCGGCGCATCAGCGACTCGGGCGCGCCGTGCAGGAACTCCGCGAGCTCGGCCGGGCTGCGCGTCAGCGGATGCTCGAGGTAGCGTGCCGGAAAGACCACGCAGTTGCGCGCGGCCGAGAAATAGTGGTCGCAGGGAAACATGCGCGGGTACTCGTCGCGATAGCTCGCCGGCTCGAAGGCGAACAGGATGCGCTCGGGCAGCACCTCGCGCGCGATCAGCCAGCTCGCCCAGCGCAGCCAGATCACCATCAGCGACTCGATGAACGCGCGATCGTCGAGGCCGCGGCGGTTGCGGTGCGCGAACAGCAGCTCGGCCTCGTCGCCGCGTTCGCGCAGGTCGATCGCGAAATCGTCCTGCACCAGCGCGTAGAAGCGCGCACCGCGCAGCAGCGCGCGGCGCAGGTTCGGGCAGGTGATCGTCGCGTGGCACATCATCGCGAACAGGCCCGGTGCCAGCGGCCGCGCCGTGAAGCCCGCGGCCTCGCAGTCCAGCGTGTCCCAGGTGAGGCGGATCAGGCGTGCGAACACGTCGATCGGCACCGCATCGGCGGCGGGCGCGTACAGCCCCGGACAGCCGGCACGGGCGGCGAGCGCTGCCGTGTCGATGCCGGCCGCCTCGGCGGCCACGAGGTGGGCGCGCACCAGCTCCGGCGCGACCGTGATGTGCGAACGAGGTGCGGGCGTAGCCGCCATGGGGCCTGACCGTGCGGCGGAGAACGCCGCGGAGTATAGCGCCCGGGTGGCGGCAGCTCGTGTCTCAGCCGGCGTCGGGAACCGGTGGGGGTATCGCCGGCGGTGTGGCCGGCGCCGCAGCACCTGGCGCAGCGGCGTCCGGCGCGCCGGAGCGCTGGATGCGGCCCTCGAAGCGCCGCGGTCCACCGGGTCTGCCCGGCGGCTGCAGCAGCGCGTCCATCATTGCGCGCCGCTCCGCTGCCGGCAGCGCGAGCACCGTGTCGACGAAGCGCCGGTGCAGCCGCTGCTGCAGCGCGGCGTTGCGCTCGCGCAGCGT
>CAUJIL010000210.1 GCA_963204845.1 Pseudomonadota bacterium
GGAACACGTGGTACTGCAACGACTGGCCGCCATGGCAGCGAAGAACCGCATGCTGCGCTCCCTGATCGGTTGCGGCTACCACGACACGATCACCCCGCCGGTGATCCTGCGCAACGTGCTCGAGAACCCGGGCTGGTACACCTCGTTCACGCCCTACCAGGCCGAGATCTCGCAGGGCCGGCTCGAGGGGCTGCTGAACTTCCAGCAGATGATCATCGACCTGACCGGGCTGGAGCTTGCCAACGCCTCGCTACTGGATGAAGCGACCGCCGCCGCGGAGGCGATGACGCTGTGCAAGCGCGTGGTGCGCAAGAACCGCTCGAACACCTTCTTCGTCGACAGCGCCTGCCACCCGCAGACCATCGCGGTGGTGCGCACGCGTGCCGAACCGCTCGACATCGAGGTGCTGGTCGGCGACCCCGAGCGCGACCTCGCGGGAGCCGAGTTCTTCGGTGCGCTGTTCCAGTACCCGGCCACCGACGGTCGCGTGCGCGACCTCCGCGAGACGATCGCCGTCGTGCACGCCAAGGGTGCGCTGGCGGTGATCGCGTCGGACCTGATGAGCCTGCTGATCCTCGAGAGCCCGGGGGCGCTGGGCGCGGACGTCGCCATCGGCAACACCCAGCGCTTCGGCGTGCCGATGGGTTTCGGCGGCCCGCACGCGGCCTATTTCGCCACCCGTGACGAACACAAACGCTCGCTGCCGGGGCGCATCATCGGCGTGTCGGTCGACGCGCGCGGCAACCGCGCGCTGCGCATGGCGATGCAGACGCGCGAACAGCACATCCGCCGCGAGAAGGCGACCAGCAACATCTGCACCTCGCAGGCGCTGCTCGCGCTGATGGCCGCGTTCTACGCGATCTACCACGGTCCGCAGCGGCTGCGCGCGATCGCACTGCGCATCCACCGGCTCACCGCGATCCTCGCCAGCGGACTGGAGGCCGGCGGGCTGGCGCCCGTGCACCCGCACTTCTTCGACACGCTGACGCTCGCCTGCGGCGCGCGCCGCGACGAGTTCCTTGGCCGCGCGCTGCAGGCCGGCATCAACCTGCGCGTCATCGGCGACGATCGCCTCGGCATCAGCCTCGACGAACGCAGCACCCGCGAGGAGATCCGCACGCTGTGGCGCGTGCTCCTCGGCGACGCGGCCCCCGACTTCGACGACATCGCCGCGGGATGCACGGCCCTGCGCGTGCCAGCCGGCCTCGAGCGCGTTCCCGACTACCTCACGCACCCGGTGTTCAACACCCACCACAGCGAGACCGAGATGCTGCGCTACCTGCGCCGCCTCGAGGAACGCGACGTCGCGCTGAACCGCGCCATGATCCCGCTCGGTTCGTGCACGATGAAGCTGAACGCGACCACCGAGATGATCCCGATCACGTGGCCCGCCTTCGCCGGCATGCACCCCTTCGTCCCGGCCGACCAGGCCGCCGGCTACGCGCAACTCATGCGCGAACTGGCCAACGCGCTGCTCGCGTGCACCGGCTACGACGCCTGCTCGTTCCAGCCGAACTCCGGCGCGCAGGGCGAATACGCCGGCCTGCTCGCGATCCGCCACTACCACCGCAGCCGCAACGAGCCGCAGCGCGACATCTGCCTGATCCCGAGCTCGGCGCACGGCACGAACCCGGCCAGCGCGGCGCTCGCCGGCATGCGCGTGGTCATCGTCGAGTGCGACGAGCACGGCAACGTCGACATCGATGACCTGCGCCTGAAGGCCGAACGGCACCGCGACGAACTCGCGGCACTGATGGTCACCTACCCGTCGACGCACGGGGTATTCGAACAGAACATCGTCGAGATCTGCGCGCTGGTGCACGCCAGCGGCGGGCAGGTCTACCTCGACGGCGCCAACATGAACGCGCTGGTCGGCATCGCGCAGCCCGGCAGGTTCGGCGCCGACGTCTCGCACCTGAACCTGCACAAGACCTTCTGCATCCCGCACGGCGGCGGCGGACCGGGCGTGGGTCCGATCGCGGTGCGCGCGCACCTCGCGCCGTTCCTGCCCGGCCACGTGTGCACGCGCGTCGACGGCGTGCACGACGACGGCATGTCGGTGTCGGCGGCGGCCTTCGGCAGCGCCGGCATACTGCCGATCTCGTGGACCTACGCGACGCTGATGGGAGCCAGCGGGCTGCGCAAGGCGACCCAGGTCGCGATCCTCGCTGCCAACTACGTCGCCGCGCGGCTCGCACCGTACTACGAGGTGCTGTACACCGGCGCCAACGGCCGCGTGGCGCACGAGTGCATCATCGACATCCGTCCGCTCAAGGAACGCAGCGGGATCAGCGAGGAGGACATCGCCAAGCGCCTGGTCGATTACGGGTTCCATGCGCCCACGATGTCGTTCCCGGTTCCCGGCACCCTGATGATCGAGCCGACCGAGAGCGAACCGCTCGGCGAACTGGAACGCTTCTGCGAGGCGATGCTCGGCATCCATCGCGAGGTGAGTGCGGTGGAGCACGGCCAGGCAGACCCGCTCGACAACGTGCTGAAGAACGCGCCGCACACGCTGCATGACATCTGCGACGCGGAGTGGAAACACCCCTACTCGCGCGCCGAGGCCGCGTTCCCG
>CAUJIL010000211.1 GCA_963204845.1 Pseudomonadota bacterium
CTGATCCGTTCGGCAGCCAGCGAGCAGAAGCCCTCGCGGCGGCGCAGTGCCTTGAAGCACGTGCTGCTGGTGGTGGCGCGGCGCGCACGGGCGCCCCCGGGATTCTTCTTCCTCGACGGCATCCTGTTCCCCGGCTTCGGGTTCCAGCTGGTGCGCAACCCCGTGTACATCATCGGCCACGCGCCCCGCGCCACCACGCTGACGCACCGGCTGATGGGCGCCGACGAGCGTTTCAGCGCGTTCAGGTACTGGGAACTGCTGTTGCCGTCGCTGACCGAGAAGAAACTGGTGCATCTGGTGGCGTGGCTGGACCGCACCGTGCTCGGGCGGCGCATCGAGCGTCGGCTGAAGGCGTGGGAGGAGCGCGTGTTCGGGCCGATCCGCCACATCCACCACATGGCGCTCGACATCCCCGAGGAGGACGACCTGATCTTCTTCGATTCCTGCGCCTCGGGTTTCTGGTCCACCCGCGTGCCGAACATGGGTGACGTGGACTTCTTCCACATCGACCAGCGTCCGCCGGCCAGCCGGCGGCGCCTGATGCGTTTCTATCGCGCCTGCGTGCGCCGCCAGCTCTACCTCAATGGCGGCAACGTGATCCATCTGAGCAAGAACCCGGTGTTCTGCGGCCGCGTGCAGGCGCTGATCGAGGAGTTCCCGGACGCGCGTTTCGTGATCATGTACCGCAACCCCTACGAAACGATCCCCAGCCTGCTGAAGCTGCTGCACACGGGCTGGAAGATGCGCGGCGACATGGACGCCGGCAAGGCGCTCGAGTCGAGCCGCACCATGGTCGAGATTTCGTTGGAGACGTACCTGCACCCGCTCGCGGTGCTCGCGCGCCACCCGCAGGTGCCGCGGGCCGAAGTCGATTACCGCACGCTGATCGCGCAGCCCAAGGCGACCATCGAGAAGGTGTACGCGGACCTCGGCCTGACGGTGAGCGACGCGTTCCGCGCCACGCTGCAGAAGGAACAGGACAAGGCGCGCAAGCACGAGACCGAGCACCGCTACAGCATGGAGGAGTTCGGCCTCGACAGCCAGGAGATCCGCACGCGGCTGGCGCCGCTGTTCGAGCGCTTCGGCTGGGATGCCGACACCGCGCAGTCCACCGCCGCCACCGGGGAGGGGAAATCGTGAGTGACAGCGAGGAACGCAACGCGGCGGCGGCGGAGCAACTGCGTGCCGCGTGGGACCACCTGATCGAACAGGTGGGGCAGGCGCGCGAGGCGATCGACGATCCGCAGCGCTGGCCGCCACCCGCCAGCGAGCGCAACCTTGCCGAGGGCTACCGCTACGTGCTGGGCTTCCTGTACGGCTCGCTGGCACGCTCGCTGGGGCCAACGGCCGAGTTTCCGTATTTCGTGCGTGCGATCCAGCCGTTGAACCGCTCGACGATCGACAACGCCGACGCGATCTACCTGGCAGCGCCGATCGACGGCAACCACAGCTACACGATCCGCGGCCGCGCCGGCGACACGTGCCACTGGCGCGGCGAGCCGGCCGCCCGCGGCGTGCGCAAGGCGCCGCACTACGTGATCTTCGAGGCGCCCAGCGGGTATTCGGGCGACACCGGCAGCATCGCCGAAATGCGTCCCGGCACCCGCGCCAACTGCGACATGCTCGACAGCACGAAACTCGAGGTCGCCGCCGACGGCAGCTTCGAGATCCTGCTGGCGCCCGAGCGCCCCGCGGGCCACACCGGCAACTTCATGCGCACGCGCACCGAGCGCAGCCGCACGCGGCCCGACGGCAGCACGCAGACGCAGACCTACGTGGCGCAGTTCGTGGTGCTGCGCGAGCTGTTCTGCGACTGGCAGCACGAGGACCTGCTCGATCTGTTCATCTACCGCAACGATCGGCTCGGGTGTCCGATGCCGGTGTACACGCCGGCGGACGCAGCGCGCCAGATGGAGGAAGCCGGGCGGCTGACACGCAACCAGGTCTACTTCTGGAACGAGTTCTACGCCGTGACCTGCGAGGCCTACGGCGACATGAACGGCGACGGCCAGTGCTTCATTCCGCGCAACGATTTCAACCGCCCGAACGCGGCCTCGCTGGCGACCGCCGGCGGCATGGCGACCAACATCTACTGCGGCGGCATCTACGAACTCGCTCCGGGCGAGGCGATGATCGTCGAGTTGCACCAGCCGATCGAACCGAACTACATCGGCTTCAGCCTGGGCAATATGTGGGGCGAATCACTGGACTTCGCCAACTACCAGAGCAGCCTGAACGGCGTGCAGGCGCAGCGCGACGACGACAACGTGATCCGCTACGTGATCGCGCACGAGGATCCGGGAGTAGCGAACTGGGTGGACACCACCGCGCATCCGGAAGGGTACATGACGGTGCGCTGGGCCTACTCGGTGCGCCCGAAGCAGGACCTGCCGTGGGCCACGGCGCGCAAGGTGCAGCTCGCGGATCTCATGCAGCAGCTGCCGGCCGGCACGCGTCGCGTCACGCCGGAAGAGCGCCGGCACCAGATCGCGATCCGTCAGGAACACGTGCAGCGCCGCTACCGGCAGCACTGAAATGGCAGTCGCAAGAGCACTGCGGTCGGGGTCGAAAACTGGGAGAATTCGTATGGCAGGCAAACTGACTGACCGGGTGGCGATCGTGACCGGCGCGAGCCGCGGCATCGGTGCCGGCATCGCGAAGCGCTTCGCCGCCGAGGGCGCGAAGGTCGCGCTGGTGGCGCGCACCGTGGAGGAGGGCGGCAGCCATCTGCCGGGCTCGCTGAACGCGGTGGCCGAGTGGATCCGCGCGCACGGCGGCCAGTGCATCTGCATCGCCGCGGATCTCGCGAGCGAAGAGGACCGCGAACGGATCGTGCCGGCGACGATCGAGGCCTTCGGCGGCGTCGACATCCTGGTCAACAACGCCGCCTGGGGACGCTGGCAGCCGGCGCACCAGCAGCGACCGCGCGACCTGCGGCTGGCGTGGGAGATCAACGTGGTGACGTCGCTGCACCTGGCGCAGCGTTGCCTGGACAGCATGAAGGCGCGCGGTGGTGGCTGGGTGGTGAACCTCTCGAGCGCGACCTCGAACCTGCCGCATCCGGCGCCCTACGACTTCAACGAGCGCTACATCGGCTACAACCTTGCGATGGGGCCCTCGGTGTACGCCTCGACCAAGGCCGCGCTGGAGCGCCTCAGCGCGGGGCTTGCGGTGGAGCTCGCGCCGCACGGCATCGCGGTCAACACGCTGGCGCCGGTCGAGGCGGTGGCCAGCGAGGGCGCGCTGGAAGCCGGCGTGATCGACGACATCGCGCATTTCGAGCCGGTCGAGGCGATGGCCGAAGCCGCGCTGGCGCTGTCCACGCGTCCGGCCACCGAACTGTCGGGGCGCATCGTGCTGAGCCTGGAGCTGTTGCGCGAACTGGGGCAGCACAGCGTGAGCACGCTCGACGGCAGCGCCACGCTGCCCGACTACCGCTTCTGAATTCACGCACCGCGGCGATTCCGCCCACGACCAAGGAGAACGACGATGGACGAACTGCGCTTCGATGGACAGGTGGCGATCGTGACCGGCGCCGGTGGCGGACTCGGCCGTGCCTACGCGAGGCTGCTGGCCGCGCGCGGGGCGCGCGTGCTGGTCAACGATCTGGGCGGTGACACCAGCGGCGCCGGCTCCGATCCCGGCTACGCCGAGGCCGTGGCCGCGGAGATCCGCGCCGATGGCGGCACCGCGGTCGCGGACCCGAACTCGGTGGCCGAACCGCAGGCGGCGGCGCAGATCGTGCAGCACGCGATGGACCTGTGGGGGCAGGTCGACATCCTGGTCAACAACGCCGGCGTGGTCACCTCGGTGGGCACGCTCGACCAGGTCAGCGACCAGAACTTCCACACCGACCTCTACAGCGCCGCCGGCGGCACCTTCCACCTGATGCGGGCCGTCTGGCGTCATATGTGGGATCGCAACTACGGCCGCATCGTGAACGTCGCCTCGGGATCGTTCTTCGGCATGGGCAGCGCGGTGCCTTACCCCGCCGCCAAGGGCGCGGTGATCGGCATGACGCGCGGCACCGCGGTGGCGGCGCAGATGCGCGAGCGGAACCTGCGCATCAACGTGATCATGCCGATCTCGGTGAGCCGCATGACGGTGCACATGGGCGAGGAGGTGTGCAGCGCGATGGGACGTCATTTTCCGCCGGAAGCGGTGGCGCCGGTGGTGGCGCTGCTCGCGCACGAACGCTGCCCGTGCAACGGCGAGATCCTGAGCGTCGGCGGCGGCGGGTTCCGCCGAATTTTCCTCGGTGCCACACCGGGCTATCACCAGCAGGAGCGGCCGCTCACCATCGAGGACGCGCTGGCGCATTTTCCCGAGGCGATGGACACCGCGGGCTACCGGATCCCGCAACACGCGCTCGAGGAGGCGGCGATGTATCCGGGCAAGGTAGACTGGGACGCGTTCCTGCAGTTCATCGCGTGAGTGGAGGGAGCGGCATGCCGTACGAGGTTGCGGAGCAAGGCATCGGGGGGCGCGCGTTCATCGTGACCGGCGGCGGTTCGGGGATCGGCGCGGCCTGCGCCGCCCGGCTGCTCGCCGACGGTGCGCGGGTCACCATCTGCGGCCGCAGCGGGGAGCGCCTGCGCGAGGCCGCGCTGCGGCTGGCGCCGGACGAGGCGACGCGCGCGCGGTTGCATTGCGAGACAGTGGACGTGACGGTCGAGGCCGACGTGGCGCGACTGGTGGAGCGCACGCTGGCGGTGGACGGCGCGCTGCACGGTTTCGTCGCGAACGCGGGCGGCGGCGGCGCGCTCGCGCCGTACCACCGGCGTGACACCGCGGACTACCTGCAGGTGCTGCACCAGAACCTGCTGGGAACGATGCTGTGCGTGAAATACGCAACGCCGGCACTCGCCGCCGCCGGCGGCGGCTCCTTCGTCGGCATGTCCTCGCTCGCGGGCAGCCGCACGCATCCGTACTTCGGCGCCTATCCGGTCGCGAAGGCCGGCATCGAGGCGCTGATGCGCAACGCCGCCGACGAATACGGCCCGGTGAACGTGCGCTTCAACGCGGTCGCGCCGGGGTTCATCGAGACGGAGGCGATGGACGTGGTGCCGCGCGACAGCGCGGCGTACCGCTCCTATGTGGACAACACCCCGCTGGGGGGCGTAGGCAGTGTGGAGGATGTGGCGGCGCTGGTGCGCTTCCTGCTCGGCCCGGAGGCACGCTGGATCACCGGCGAGACCGTTCGTATCGACGGCGGCAACCACCTGCGCCGCGGACCGGACTACGGCGCCTTCGTCGGGCTCGATCTGCCGGCTGCCGCGTCCTGAGGGCGCGCCCGTGCCGCTAGGCCGCGCCCGGGGTGCGCCATGGCGCCAGCAGTTGCGCCGCCAGTTCCGGCGCGATGCCGCGGTAGGCGCGCTGCTTGCTGGTCGATACACCGTAATCACGGCGCAGGCGCGCGAGCATCAGCGCCATATGGGTGCCGGCGGCGATCGCCTCGACCACCGGCACCTCGGTGCCGCCGATCTTCGCGTAGCCGTGCATCGAGAACGCCGAGTACATGCCGCAGGCGGTGCAGATCACGTCGGCCCCGTCCTCGATCATGCCGCGCGCGACGTCCTCGAAGCGCGGGATCACGCTGGCGCGCAGGTACTCCGGATCGCTGACCCAGTCGGTGCCGTCCTCGTGGAAGCCCGGGGAGCGGACCGGACGGTTGCGGATCGCGCGGTCCTCCAGCCGGTAGGACTCGAGATTGCGCTCGACCAGCGCCACCGAGGCGTCGTCGGCGGTGATCACGCCGAAGCGTCGCCCGAGCATGCAGGCGGTGAGCAGCGCGCTCTCGGTCGCGCTCACCACCGGGATGCGCAGCGCGTCGCGCGCGGCGTGCAGTCCGGGATCGTTGCCGCAGGCGATCAGCGCGGCGTCGCAGCCCGCGGCCTCGCCGGCGGCCAGCGCATCGAGGATGCCGGTGACGTTGTAGGCGTCCATCGAGGCGCAGCTGGTGTAGTACGCCGAGCGCTCGTTGAACGCGACGTTGAGCTCCACGCCGGGGCCGGCGATCGACTGGATCATCGCGGTCTGGGCGTCGTAGAGGAT
>CAUJIL010000212.1 GCA_963204845.1 Pseudomonadota bacterium
GTCGCGGTCGGCAAGCTCGAGTGCCTGAACGTGTGGGGCGACGACTACCCGACCCCCGACGGCACCGGAGTGCGCGACTACATCCACGTGGTCGACCTCGCGCTGGGACACCTCGCGGCGCTGGCCCGGCCCCCCGAGGCCGGAGTGCGC
Source organism: Pseudomonadota bacterium (assembly GCA_963204845.1). Classification (GTDB taxonomy): domain Bacteria; phylum Pseudomonadota; class Gammaproteobacteria; order Pseudomonadales; family UBA5518; genus UBA5518. The sequence goes on from CAUJIL010000212.1 coordinate 151, forward strand.
GCTTACAACCTCGGCACGGGGCGGGGGTATTCGGTGCTGGAGATGATCGCGGCCTTCGAGCGCGCCTCGGGGCGCCCCATCAACTACCGCATCGCGCCGCGGCGTCCCGGCGACGTCGCGAGCTGCTACGCAGATGCTTCACTGGCCCGGAGGGAACTCGGCTGGCAGGCTACCCGCGACGTCGATGCGATGTGTCGCGATGCGTGGAACTGGCAGTCCCGCAACCCCCGCGGCTACGCGTAGGTCCGGGCTGTGCCCGGACAGATTACCGTAGGTCCGGGCTGTGCCCGGACAGTCTGCCGTAGGTCCAAGCCGTGCCCGGACATGGATTGTTCGGCCACAGGCCGAACCTACGGGACATGTTCGGCCGCAGGCCGAACCTACTCGGCGGGTTCGGGACGATCGACGAGTTCGACGAAGGCCATCGGGGCCGAATCGCCGGGGCGGAAACCGCACTTCAGGATACGGATATAACCACCCGGACGCTCCTTGTAGCGCGGCCCGAGTTCGTTGAACAACTTGCCTACCGCTTCCTTGCTGCGCGTGCGGTTGAACGCGAGGCGCCGGTTGGCAACCGAATCGTTCTTGGCAAGCGTGATCAGCGGTTCGGCGAAGCGACGCAGTTCCTTCGCCTTCGGCAGCGTGGTGCGGATCAGTTCGTGCTCGACCAGCGAGATGGCCATGTTGCGCCACATCGCGCTGCGGTGCGAGCTGTTGCGGTTCAGTTGACGTCCTGAGGTGCGGTGACGCATGGTCGTGATCCTGTATCAGCGTGTTGCTCGCGCGCTCAGTGCGCGCGGCCTTCGTTCTTCAAGCTCGCCGGCGGCCAGTTCTCGAGCCGCAGGCCCAGCGACAGCCCGCGCGATGCGAGCACGTCCTTGATCTCGGTCAGCGACTTCTTGCCGAGGTTCGGCGTCTTCAGCAACTCGACCTCGGTGCGCTGCACCAGGTCCCCGATGTAGTAGATGTTCTCCGCCTTCAGGCAGTTCGCCGAACGCACGGTGAGCTCCAGGTCGTCCACCGGACGCAGCAGGATCGGATCGACCGGCTCGCTGCCCTGGCCCGACTGCGCGACGGGTTCGCGGTCCTTCAGCTCGACGAATACCGACAACTGCTCGTGCAGGATCGTCGCGGCGCGGCGGATCGCCTCTTCCGGATCGATGGTGCCGTTGGTCTCCAGGTCGATCACCAGCTTGTCGAGGTCGGTGCGCTGCTCGACACGGGTGGCCTCGACGTTGTACGCCACGCGGCGCACCGGCGTGAAGCTCGCGTCGAGCTGCAGACGGCCGATCGAACGCGTCGCGTCCTCGTCGCTGGCGCGCGCCTCGGCCGGCACGTAGCCGCGGCCACGCTCGACCTTGATCTGCATGCGCAGCGCGCCACCGGCGTTCAGGTGTGCGATCACGTGATCGGGGTTGCGGATCTCGACGTCGTGATCGAGCTGGATGTCACCGGCCGTCACCACGCCCGGACCCTTCTTGTTCAGGGTCAACGTGGTGTGCTCACGGCCGTGCATCACGACCGCCAGGCCCTTGAGGTTCAGCAGGATGTCGATCACATCCTCCTGGACGCCCTCGATCGTGCTGTACTCGTGCAGCACGCCCTCGATCTCGACCTCGGTGACCGCGCAGCCGGGCATCGACGAGAGCAGGATGCGGCGCAGCGCGTTACCCAGGGTATGTCCGAAACCGCGCTCGAGCGGCTCCAGCGTCACCCGTGCACGCGTGGGCGCGACCTGCTGGACGTCGATCAGACGCGGAGTGAGAAATTCGCTGACGTTGGCTTGCATATGGTACCTGCAGACTGGTTCCCGGACACGGACCTTACTTCGAGTAGAGCTCCACGATCAGGTTCTCGTTGATTTCGGGAGAGAGATCGACGCGGTCGGGGACGCGCTTGAACGTGCCCTCGAGCTTGTTCGCATCGACTTCGATCCACTCGGCGGTGCCGCGCTGGGCCGCCAGCGTCATCGCCGACTGGATCCGCAGCTGCGCCCTGGCGCGCTCGCGCACCGAGATCACGTCGCCGGCCTTGACCTGGTACGACGGGATGTTCAGCTTGCGGCCGTTGACCAGGATCGCGCTGTGCGCGACCAGCTGGCGCGATTCGGCGCGGGTGGCGCCGAATCCCATGCGGTAGACCACGTTGTCGAGCCGCGATTCGAGCAGGCGCAGCAGGTTCTCACCGGTTGCCCCGCGCAGGCGCGCAGCCTGCTTGTAGTAGTTGCTGAACTGCTTCTCGAGCACACCGTAGGTACGGCGCACCTTCTGCTTCTCGCGCAGCTGAACGCCGTAGTCCGACAGCCGGCCGCGACGCAGGCCGTGCTGGCCCGGTGCGGTTTCGGTCTTGCACTTCGTGTCGAGCGCGCGCACGCCGCTCTTCAGGAAGAGATCGGTACCCTCACGACGCGAGAGCTTGCAGGTCGGTCCGAGATATCTCGCCATTGCAGTTACCCTGATCCGGTGTGTTTACACGCGACGCTTCTTCGGCGGCCGGCACCCGTTGTGCGGGATCGGCGTCACGTCGGTGATGTTGGTGATCTTGTAGCCACAGGCGTTCAGCGCGCGCACCGCGGACTCGCGCCCGGGCCCCGGGCCCTTGACCTGCACGTCGAGGTTGCGCAGCCCGTATTCCAGCGCGACGTTGCCGGCCTTCTCCGCTGCCACCTGCGCGGCGAACGGCGTGCTCTTGCGCGAACCGCGGAACCCGGCGCCGCCGGAGGTCGCCCAGCTGAGCGTGTTGCCCTGGCGGTCGGTGATCGTGACGATGGTGTTGTTGAAGGACGCGTGGATGTGCGCCACGCCATCGGCCACCTGGCGGCGGATTTTCTTCTTGACGACCTTCGCTTGCGACGGCTTTGCCATGTGTGGTTCCTGTGATTCCCCGTTCGGACCGTCGTTCGGGTCCGGATGATGCTGTTACTTGCGGATCTGGCGCCGCGGGCCCTTGCGGGTGCGCGCGTTGGTCTTGGTGCGCTGGCCACGGACCGGCAGGCCCTTGCGGTGACGCAGGCCGCGGTAGCAACCGAGGTCCATCAGCCGCTTGATGCTCATGTTCACTTCGCGGCGCAGGTCACCCTCGACCGAGTGGCGCGCCACGGCGCCACGCAACGCCTCGACCTGCTCTTCCGACAGCGAGGAGATCTTCGCGTCCTGGGCCACGCCGGTGACCTCGCAGATCTTCTTCGCGGTGCTGCGACCCACCCCGAAGATGTAGGTCAGCGCGATCACCGCGTGCTTGTGGTCGGGTATGTTGACTCCAGCGATACGAGCCATTCAGATCACTCCGTTGGTTTCCGGTCCGGCCGGCGCGCGAAAAAGCGCGGCAGTTTATCCCCGGCAGGGTGCCAAATCAATCGCGACGCCAAGCGCCGCGTACTATTCCCGTTCAGCCCTGGCGCTGCTTGTGGCGCGGCTCGACCTTGCAGATCACGCGCACGGTACCCTTGCGGCGCACGATCTTGCAGTTGCGGCACACCTTCTTCACCGATGCCTGTACTTTCATTTCCTGTCTCCTTCGCGGGGCGGCCTCAGCGGCGCCCGTAACTCTTCAGATTCGCCTTCTTGAGCAGCGACTCGTACTGGTGCGACATCAGGTGCGACTGGACCTGCGCCATGAAATCCATCACCACGACCACCACGATCAGCAACGAGGTGCCACCGAGGTAGAACGGCACGTTCCACAGCACCACCAGCGCCTGGGGCAGCAGGCAGACCGCGGCGATGTACGCGGCACCGAACATCGTCAACCGGGTGAGCACGCCGTCGATGAAGTTCGCGGTCTGCTCGCCGGGTCGTATCCCGGGCACGTAGGCGCCCGACTTCTTCAGGTTGTCCGCCACTTCCTTCGGGTTGAACACCAGCGCCGTGTAGAAGAAGCAGAAGAACACGATCAGCGCCGTGAACAGCACGATGTTCAGCGGCTGTCCGGGGCCGATCATGAACGCCAGGTTCTGCAACCACTCCATGCTCTGCGCGGACTGTCCGAACCACTGCGCGATCGACGCCGGGAACAGCAGGATGCTGCTCGCGAAGATCGCCGGGATCACGCCCGCCATGTTCACCTTCAGCGGCAGGTGGCTCGCCTGCCCCTGCACGACCCGCCGCCCGACCTGGCGCTTGGCGTAGTTCACCGTGATCCGCCGCTGGCCGCGCTCGATGCGCACGATCAGGAAGGTCACGCCGATCGCGATCGCCAGGATCACGAGCATCACCAGCACATTCAGCTCACCCTGGCGCGCCTGCTCCAGCGTCTGGCCCAGCGCCGCCGGCAACCCGGCCACGATCCCGGCGAAGATCAGCATCGAGATCCCGTTGCCGACCCCGCGCTCGGTGATCTGCTCGCCGAGCCACATCATGAACATCGCGCCCGCGATCAGCGACACGATCGCGACGAACACCACGCTGAAACCGCCCGCGTAGAACAGCCCCTGCGCCGCCATGCCCACCGACATCCCGCTCGCCTGCACCGCCGCCAGCGCCAGCGTGCCGTAGCGCGTGTACTGCGTGATCTTGCGTCGCCCGGCCTCGCCTTCCTTCTTCAGTTGCTCGAGCTGCGGCATCACCGAGGACATCAGCTGCACGATGATCGACGCCGAGATGTACGGCATCACGCCGAGCGCCATCACGCTCATGCGCTCGAGCGCGCCGCCCGAAAACATGTTGAACAGCCCGACGATGGTCCCCTGGTTCTGGTTGAACAGCGACGCCAGCTGGTTCGGGTCGATCCCCGGCACCGGGATGTGCGTCCCGATCCGGTAGACGATCAGCCCGAGGAACAGGAAGCGCAACCGCGCCCAGAGCTCCCCGAGGCCCGCCTGGTTGACCGAACCGACCGGCAGCTTCGCCATTCAGTCCTCGACCTTGCCGCCCGCGGCCTCGATCGCGGCGCGTGCTCCGCGCGTCACCGCGATGCCCTTCAGGTTCAGCGCCTTGCCGACCGTGCCGGAGGCGAACACGCGCACGCGCTCGATGTTGCGCGCGATCACGTTGGCCGCCTTCAGCGTGTCCAGGTCCACCACCTCGGCGTCGACCTGGTTCAGCTCGGAGGTGCGCAACTGCGCGGTCACGCGCGCGATGCGCGTCGTGAAGCCGTATTTCGGCAGGCGCTGCTGCAGCGGCATCTGGCCGCCCTCGAAGCCCGGACGCACGTTGCCGCTCTTGCGCGCCCGCTGGCCCTTGTGGCCGCGGCCGGCGGTCTTGCCGAGTCCGCTGCCCATGCCCCGGCCGACGCGCTTCGGCGCGTGGCGGTGGCCTGGCGCGGACGCGATCGAATTCAGACGCATCTTGTCGTCGCTCATGTCATGCACCTTCGATCTTCAACAGGTAGCTGACCCTGTTGATCATGCCGCGAACCGCGGGCGTGTCCTCGACCTCGACCGCGTGCCCGATGCGACGCAGCCCGAGCCCCCTGACGCAGGCCCGGTGGCTCTCGAGCCGCCCGGCGGTGCTGCGCACCAGCGTCACCTTCACTGTCCTGCCCTGATTCGTCATCACCTGTATCTCCCGTCTCAACCGACGATGTCGGCCACGGTCTTGCCGCGCTTGGCCGCCACTTCCTCCGGCGAACGTACCGAATTCAGCGCCGCGATCGTCGCACGTACCACGTTGACCGGGTTCGTCGAGCCGTAGCACTTCGCCAGCACGTTCTGCACGCCGGCGATCTCGAGCACCGCACGCATCGCGCCGCCGGCGATGACGCCGGTACCTTCGCTGGCCGGCTGCATGTACACCTTCGAGGCGCCATGCGCCGCGCGCACCGGGTACTGGATCGTGCCGCGATTCAGCTCCACCCGGATCATGTTGCGGCGCGCCGCGTCCATGGCCTTCTGGATCGCCGCCGGAACCTCGCGCGCCTTGCCGCGTCCGAAGCCGACCTTGCCCTTGCCGTCGCCGACGACCGTGAGCGCGGTGAACGCGAAGATGCGTCCACCCTTCACGACCTTCGCTACACGGTTGACCTGGACGAGCTTCTCCTGGAAGCCCTCGTTAGCACCTGAATCCTGCTGCTCGAACGCCATAGTCGTACCCTAGAATTGCAATCCGCCTGCGCGCGCACCGTCGGCCAGAGCCTTGATACGCCCGTGAAACCGGAAACCGCTGCGGTCGAAGCCGACCCGCGTGATCCCCGCCGCCAGCGCCCGCTCCGCGATCAGCCGCCCGACATTGGCCGCGGCGTCCGCGTTGCCGGTCGCGCCGGTGCGCAGGTCCTTCTCGAGCGTGGACGCGCTCGCCAGCACCTGGTCGCCCGCGGGCGAGATGATCTGCGCGTAGATGTGCCGCGGCGTGCGGTGCACGCTGAGCCGGAACACCCCCAGTTCGCGCATCTTGGCGCGGCTGCGCCGCGCGCGGCGCACTCTTGCTGCCTGCTTGTCGCTCATGTCTATTGGCCCTACTTCTTCTTCGCTTCCTTGCGAATCACGTTTTCATTCGAGTACCGCACGCCCTTGCCCTTGTAGGGCTCCGGCGGACGGAACGCACGGATCTCCGCCGCCACGCGCCCGAGCAGCTGCTTGTCCGCGCTCTTCAGCACGATCTCGGTCTGCGTCGGCGTTTCCGCCGTCACGCCCTTCGGCAAGGCGTACTCGACCGGGTGCGAGAAACCGAGCGTCAGGCCCAGCGTCTCGCCCTTCGCGGCGGCGCGGTAACCGACGCCGATCAGCTGCAGGCGGCGCTCGAAGCCGTTGCTCACGCCGGCAACCATGTTGCCAACCAGCACGCGCGTGGTGCCGGCCAGCGCGTCGGCGGAGGTCTCCGCGCTGCGCGGCGCGAAGGTGAGCAGGTTGTCCTGCTGCTCGACCCGCACCGACTCGTGCACGGTCAGCTCGAGGGAGCCCTTGCTCCCCTTGACCACCACCGTGTTCCCGCTCAGCGTCACTTCGACGCCTTGCGGCAGGACTACGGGATTCTTGGCAACTCTGGACATGGTTCTTACCCGTCGGTCAATTCGTCACATCAGAACACGGTGCAAAGGATTTCGCCGCCGATGCCGGCCGCGCGCGCCGCACGGTCGCTCATCACGCCCTTGCTGGTCGACACGATCGCGATACCCAGCCCGCCGCGCACCCTCGGCAGTTCGCCCTTGCCCGCGTAGCGCCGCAGCCCCGAGCGGCTCACGCGGTCGATCTCCGCGATCACCGGCCGGCCTTCGTGGTACTTCAGCGTCACCTCGAGGACGGGCTTGCCGTCTTCGGCCGCGACCTTGTACCCGGCCACGTAGCCCTCGTCGCGCAGCACGCGCGCGATCGCGATCTTCTGCGTCGACGACGGCATCTTCACCGACGGCTTCGCCCGTGCCTGGGCGTTGCGGATGCGGGTCAGCATGTCCGCGATTGGATCCTGCATGCTCATATCGATTGCACCTCGCGTCGCACTACCAGCTCGACTTGACCAGCCCGGGGATGTCCCCGCGCATGGCCGCCTCGCGCAGCTTGTTGCGGCCGAGCCCGAAGCGGCGGTAGACGCCATTCGGACGGCCGGTGATCTCGCAGCGGGTGCGCAGCCGGACCGGGTTCGCGTTGCGCGGCAGCTTCTGCAGCGCCACGATCGCCTCCCAGCGCTCCTCGTCGCCCGTCTTCGGGTTGCGGATGCGCTCCTTCAGTTCGGCACGCTTCTTCGCGTACTTCGCGACCATCCGCTGGCGCTTCTTTTCCCGCTCGATCATTGAAGTCTTGGCCATCTGGACTCAGCCCCTGAAAGGAAAGTTGAATGCCCGCAGCAGCGCGCGCGCTTCGTCGTCGGTGCGCGCGGTCGTCGAGATCGCGATGTCCATGCCGCGCAGCGCGTCGATCTTGTCGTAGTCGATCTCCGGGAAGATGATCTGCTCGGAGACGCCCATCGAGAAGTTGCCGCGGCCGTCGAAGCTCTTCGCGCTGACCCCGCGGAAGTCCCGGATGCGCGGGATCGCGATGTCGATCAGGCGCTCGAGGAATTCGTACATCCGCTCGCTGCGCAGCGTGACCTTGCAGCCCACCGGCCAGCCCTCGCGGATCTTGAATCCGGCGATCGAGGTCTTGGCCTTGGTCGCGACCGGCTTCTGGCCCGAGATCAGCGCCATGTCGTTCATCGCGTTGTCGAGGATCTTCTTGTCGCCCACCGCCTCGCCCACGCCCATGTTCAGCGTGATCTTGGTGATGCGCGGAACCTCCATCACGCTCTGGCAGCCGAGTTCGCTCATCAGCTTCGGAACGATCTCGTTCTTGTAGAGCTCTTTGAATCTCGCCATGTCTGTCACCCGTCGATGAGTTCGCCCGAGGAGCGGAACACCCGCACCTTGGTATTGTCCGCGAGCACCTTGTAACCCACGCGGTCGGGCTTGCCGGTCGCGGGGTTGGCCAGCGCCACGTTGGACACGTGCACCGACGCCTCTTTCTCGACGATGCCGCCCGCGGTGCCGAGCTGCGGATTGGCACGCGTGTGGCGCTTGACCATGTTCACGCCCGCGACGACCACGCGGTCGTTGTCGAGCACGCGCACGATGCGACCGCGCTTGCCCTTGTCCTTGCCCGTGATGACGATCACCTCGTCATTGCGCCTGATCTTTGCCATAGTCCTGGTCTCTTGTCTCTTGACTCTCTGCCCGCGCCCTCTGCCTCAGAGGACCTCGGGTGCCAGCGAGATGATCCGCATGAACTTCTCGGTGCGCAGCTCGCGCGTCACCGGCCCGAAGATACGCGTGCCGATCGGCGCCAGCTGGTTGTTCAGCAGCACGGCGGCGTTGTCGTCGAAGCGGATGATCGATCCGTCCGGACGGCGCACGCCCTTGCGGGTGCGCACCACCACGGCGTTCATCACCTGGCCCTTCTTGACCCGGCCGCGCGGGATCGCGTCCTTCACGCTGACCTTGATCACGTCACCCACGCGCGCGTAGCGGCGGTGCGAGCCCCCGAGCACCTTGATGCACATGTCACGGCTCGCGCCGCTGTTGTCCGCCACTTCGAGGTACGATTCCGTCTGAATCATGTTCTACTCCAGT
>CAUJIL010000213.1 GCA_963204845.1 Pseudomonadota bacterium
CATCGCCTCGAGCTCGTCCATGTCGTGCAGCAGCTTGCGCAGGATCCAGATCTTCTGCAGCACCTCGGCCTTGATCAGCAACTCCTCGCGGCGCGTGCCGGAACGGCGGATGTTGATCGCGGGGAACACGCGCTTCTCGGCAATGCGCCGGTCGAGGTGCAGTTCCATATTGCCGGTGCCCTTGAACTCCTCGTAGATGACCTCGTCCATCTTCGAGCCGGTGTCGATCAGCGCGGTGGCGATGATCGTCAGGCTGCCGCCTTCCTCGATGTTGCGCGCGGTACCGAAAAACCGCTTCGGACGCTCGAGTGCATGTGCATCCACGCCGCCGGTCAGCACCTTGCCCGAGGACGGCACGATGGTGTTGAACGCGCGCGCCAGGCGGGTGATCGAATCGAGCAGGATCACCACATCCTTGTTGTGCTCGACCAGGCGCTTGGCCTTCTCGATCACCATTTCCGCGACCTGCACGTGACGGGCCGGCGGTTCGTCGAAGGTGGAGGCGACCACTTCCGAGCGCACGGAGCGCTGCATCTCGGTCACTTCCTCGGGCCGCTCGTCGATCAGCAGCACGATCACGTAGCACTCGGGGTTGTTGCGCACGATCGACTGCGCGATGTTCTGCAGGATCAGCGTCTTGCCGGCCTTCGGCGGCGAGACGATGAGGCCCCGCTGGCCTTTGCCGATCGGCGCCACCAGATCCATGATGCGGCCCGACATGTCCTGGCTGCTGCCGTTGCCCTGCTCGAGCTTCAGTCGCTCCTGCGGAAACAGCGGCGTGAGGTTCTCGAACAGCACCTTGGTGCGCGAGGTGTCGGAACCGGAGAAATTGACGTCGCTCACCTTCAGCAGCGCGAAATACCGCTCGCCGTCCTTTGGCGGGCGGATCTTGCCGGAGATGCTGTCGCCGGTGCGCAGGTTGAAGCGCCGGATCTGGCTGGGCGACACGTAGATGTCGTCCGGACCCGCGAGATAGCTCGAATCGGCTGATCGCAGGAAACCGAAGCCATCGGAGAGAATCTCGAGGACGCCGTCGCCGGAAATGTCCTCGCCGCTCTTGGCGTGACGCTTGAGCAGAGCGAAGATCACGTCCTGCTTGCGCGAGCGGGCGACGTTCTCGATGCCCATGGCCTCGGCCATTTCGACGAGTTCGTTGATCGGCTTTTCTTTGAGTTCCGTCAGGTTCATGTGTCGATGTGTAGATGTGTGGAGTTGTACGGGAGGGTGGAAACCGTGCGTCGCCGGAAGGCAGGACGCGAGGATGCCCGCAAGTCACGCCGGGGAGCGCAGATCCAGACGCGGAAACGAGGATGGAAGCGACGAACCGGAAGTGACCGAACGGAACGAATGCACTGGAACCGGCGCAAATGTAGCACGCGTCGACGGCGCCAGTCCAGCGCCGCGACGCATTCGATGCAGGGGCGTGCGCGGGTCCCGCGGGGCTCAGGCGATCGCGGCGTCGATGAAGCTCGCCAGCTGCGAACGCGACACTGCGCCCACCTTGGTGGCCTCGAGGTTGCCGTCGACGAACACCATCAGCGTCGGGATGCCGCGGATCGCGTAGCGCGCGGGCGTCTCGTTGTTCGCGTCCACGTCCATCTTGCACACCTTCAGTCGGCCGGCGTAGTCACGCGCGATCTCGTCCAGCACCGGCGCGATCATCTTGCACGGGCCGCACCATTCGGCCCAGTAATCGACGAGGACCGGTAGCCGCGACTTCAGGACTTCGTCCTCGAAGCTCGCGTCGGTTACATGGACGATATTGGCGCTCATCGCAGTCTCCGTCTCCAGGGGCGCAGTGGCAGCAGAGCGCGAATCATAGCACCCGCGCTCGCCGGGACCGCAACCTGCGGGCGTCCTCCCGCGGACTCGAGGCGCCCGGGGAGCGCGCGTATCCAGCGCGCGGGCGCCTCATGTATGATGCCCGGCTTCCGCGCCCGCGCGCGTCAACCCCCGAGGAATCCGCATGAACCGTTCCGCCGCCTTACCACTGGCCCTGTGCGCCGCGCTGCTCGCGCTCGGCGGATGCAAGGACGAGGAAGCGCCTGCCGCCGAAGCCCCGCAGGCGACCGGCGCGGCGCAATTCACCACCGACGCGCAGCGCATGGGCTACAGCCTCGGCGCGTCCATGGGCCAGCAGTTCCGCAACGACCGCCTGCAGGTCGACGCCGATGCACTCGCGCGCGGCGTGCGCGAAGGTTTCACCGGCGCGCTGTCGATGAGCGAAGACGAGATCATGGCGGGCATGCAGCAACTGCAGAAGTCGCACACCGAGCGGATGCAGGCCGAACAGGCGGAACTCGCGACGAAGAACAGCAGCACGGGCGAGGCTTTCCTGAAGGAAAACGGGGCGAAGGAAGGCGTGGTCACGACCGCGAGCGGGCTGCAGTACCGGGTGCTGACCGCCGGCACCGGACCGAAGCCGGGCGCCGACGACACCGTGAATGTGCACTACACCGGAACGCTGCTCGACGGCACGGAATTCGACAGCTCGGTCACCCGGGGCGAGCCGGTGACCTTCCCGGTCAACGGCGTGATCCCGGGTTGGGTCGAGGCATTGCAGCTGATGCCGGTCGGCTCGAAGTGGGAACTGGTGATCCCGTCCGAGCTCGCGTACGGCCCCGGCGGCGCCGGCGGCCAGATCGGGCCGAACGCCGTGCTGAAATTCGAGGTCGAACTGCTCGGCATCGAAGCGCCGGAACAGGCGACCGAACAGGCACCGGCCGCCGACTGAGGCCGGCGCGCGGCGCGCGGTCCCAGGCGACCGCGCGCCGCGGCATGTGCATCCGCCAGATCAGCGCGTCCTCGCGGTCGAAGCGCTCGGCCAGGATCTGGCCGAGCCGCGACAGTTCCACCGCCAGATCACGACCGCTGCCGCCGTTGAAGAAGTGATCGTTGAAGTCGAGCGCGACGCCCGTGGTCGGCACGATGCTCGCGTAGAGGCGGGCGGCCTCGCGGCAGCGCCGCGCGCCGAAGCGCTCGCCTTCCTCGAGCAACGCACAGAAGACCTCGAAGTGTCCGGCCGACACGTAATCGACCAGTACCTCGCAGAAGCGATCCAGCGTCTGGCGCATCTCGGAGCGACGCGCACCGGCCTTGACCCGGCCGCTCAGTTCGCACAGCAGGCTCAACAACTGCTGACGCTCGGCCAGCCAGCGCTGCAACAGCACGTCGACGGCACGCCAGCGATCCCCGTTCCGGTTGATTTTCTTGTTCATTGCGAATCCCCTTGCCATCGACCCGCCGGCGTACCGGCAGTCATCCCTGAAATTCCTTCTCGTTCAGGAGAGTAGCAAGGATTTGCTGAGAAACAACTTCAGCTTTCTGGCGTAACCGCAATATTCACGTTCGTGGCCGCAGACCGTTCCAGAGCGCGACCAGCAGGAAGCCCGCGAACGCCAGCAGCGTCCACGCCGGGATCGACAGCCCCAGCAACGTCCAGTCGACCGTCGCACAGTTGCCGTCGCCCTGCAGCAGCAGGCGCAAGGCATCCTTCAGGGGAAACGCGTCGAACATGTACGCAAGGTCGGGGCCGCAGGCCGGCGCCAGTTCCGGCGGCAGGCTCTGCAGCCACACGTGGCGCGCCGACACCGAGCCGCCGGCCACGCACAGCAGCGCGGCCAGCGCGCTGTACACGCGCACCCCGCGCGCCCCGGGTCCGTGCAGCGCCGCGACCAGGCCGGTCAACCCCAGCAGCACGAGGAAGATGCGCTGCGTCATGCACAGCGGGCACGGCTCCAGGCCCTCGGCGTACTGCAGCCAGTATCCGAAGCCCATCATCGCCGCCGTGGCGACGAAGATGACCAGAAACAGGTGTCGGGAACGGATCCACGCGGGCAGCATCGTCACTCCAGCTTCGCCATGCGGGCGCACACGCTAGGGGAAGCGCCGGCGCGGGTCAATCGTGGGCGCGGCTCGTGTATCCTGTGAACCCCCAGTTGACCGGGATACCACCGATGCCGCTCGCTCGCCATCTGTTCGCGTTCGCGCTGCTGCTGCTCGCGCCGCTAGGCGTGCTGGCGAGTTCCGCCGGGGAAGAGCCGGGCCCGGCACGCGACTTCGAGTACATCGAGATGCTGCCCGCGTTCGTGGTCAACATCGGCAGCAGCGGCCGCATCGCGTTCCTGAAGACCGAGGTCTCGCTGCGCGCCAGCGCCCAGGCCGCGCCGCTGGTGCGCCATCACATGCCCGCGCTGCGCCACGAGATGATCATGCTGCTGGGCCGCGAGAGCACCGAATCGCTGGCCTCGTCCGAGCGGCGTGAAGCGCTGCGCACGGAGGCGCTGCAGACCCTGCGGCAGGTGCTCGCCGATGCAGGACCGGCACCGGGCGCCGGCGACGAGGATGCCGACGACGAGGGGCACGCCCCGCCGGGCGAGGGTCACGCCGAGGACGCCATCCAGGACCTGATGTTCACGTCGTTCATCACCCAGCGCTGAACCCGCCGCGGAACTCCGCCGCCGCAGCCGCCGCCTGCAGGCGCGGATACAGCGCGAGGAACACGGCTTCGACCTCGTCGATGCGCTCCCAGGCGCGCGCGACGGTCACCCGCATCGCATCGCTCCGACCCAGCCGCGCTCCGAGGTGCTCCAGCGTGCCGTCGACGATCGCCTGCTCGCCGTAGCGCAGCAGCAGTTCGTGCTCGACGATGCGCCCGGCCTGGCGTCGCGCCGGCGGCGGCAGCACGTCACGGTGGCGATCGAGCATCGCGCAGACCTCGGCGGCGAATGCCGGCAGCGGCGTGGTCGCGAAGCGCTGCCAGTGGCGCGTCAGCAGGTAATCGAGGAACACGTCGAGCACGATGCCGGCCAGGCGGCGCCCGGGTCCGGCGAAACCCGCGCGCAGCGCCCGCAGATCGTGGTCGGCGTCGGTGAGCGCGTCGATCCGCCGGTGCAGCCGCACCCCGCGCTCGAGCGCGGCCGGCAGCGCTCCGCACAGCGGACCCTTCAGGTAATCACCGAGCAGGGCGCCGACCACGAGGTGCTCGCAGCCGGCCGCCAGATGGAAGTGCGCGAGATGGTTCACGCGCCCTACTGCGCGTAGTAGTTCGCCAGGTAGCGCTCGAACGGCAGCGTGTCGGCCGCCTCGATCGCGGCCTGCCCGGCGAGCGATTCGCGCGCGAGGCGGGCGAACCCGGCCTGGTCCGCCGTATCGAGGGGCCGGGCGAGGAAATGCGCGTGGTGCGCGCGCGAGCGCTCCATCGCGAACCGGAAGAACGAGTCGCCGTGGTCGCGCACGGCCGCGAGCACGCGCGCCGACGGCGTCGCGTCAGGATCGCGCAGCCGTTCGCCCTGCGCCGCGATGCTCGCGCGATACTCCTCGCCGTGATGCGCGCTATCGAGCGCCTCGCCGGCCGCGGCGATGTCGGCGAGCAGCGACTCGCCGAGCGCGCGCAGCGCAACTTCGGTGCCGTCGCTGCGGCATAGCCGCAGCGCGGGGTCGCGCCCGCGCTCCACGACCGCGAGCAGGTTCGCGCGCGCGATGCGCCGCCCCGCCGCATCCGACGGCGGACTCTCCTGCAGCAGGCAGCAGAGCAGGAACGCGTCGAGGAAACGCGCGGTCGCCGCCGCGATGCCGATCGGCTCGAAGGGGTCGAGGTCCAGGCAGCGCACCTCGATGTATTCCACGCCGCGCTCGGCCAGCGCGCGCCGCGGCGACTCGCCGCTGCGCGTGACGCGCTTCGGGCGGATCGGCGCGTAGAACTCGTTCTCGATCTGCAGCAGGCTGGTGTTGAGCTGTCGCCAGCCATCGGCGCCGCGCACGCCGATGCGCTCGTAGTCCGGATGCGGCTCGCTGATCGCGCGGCCCAGCGCCTCGACGTACTCGTCGAGGCTGTTGTACGAGATCGCGATGCGCTCTTGCGCGCTGCTCTGGTAACCGAGGTCGCCCATGCGCAGCGACGTGCCGTACGGCGCGTGCAGCGTGCCGCTGCCGAGCCGCTGCAGCCGGTGCACCCGGCCACCGACGAAGGTGGAACACAGCGCCGGCGAGGCACCGAACAGGTAGACCAGCAGCCACGCGTTGCGGTGGAAATTGCGGATCAGCGCGAAATAGCGCTCGGTCCTGAAATCACCGGGTGCGAGCCGGCTGCCTTCGTGCACGCGCAGCCACTCCCAGAACGCGTCGCCCAGCGAGAAGTTGTAATGCACGCCGGCGATCGTCTGCATCAGCCGGCCGTAGCGCCAGCCCAGCCCGATGCGGTAGACGGTCTTCATGCGCGCGACGTTCGAGTTGCCGTAGCGCGCCACCGGTATGTCCTCGTCGCGCTCGAGCACGCACGGCATGCTCGTGCCCCACAGCAGCTCGTCCCCTATCTGCGCGTGCACGTAGCGATGGACGCGGTCGAGCTCGTCGAGCGTGGCGGCGAGTTCGCCGTGGGCACCGGTGATGAACTCGAGCAGCGCTTCGGAATAGTCGGTGGTGATCGAGGGATGCGTCAGCGCGGAGCCTAGCGCGACGGGATGCGCGGTCTGCGCGAGACGGCCCTGCGGCGTGATGCGCAGGCTCTCCTTCTCGATGCCGCGGCGAATCGAGCCGAGCAGCGCGTCGTCGCGCACATCGACCAGAGCCGCGAGAGTCCGTCCGAAATGCGTGTCCACGATCACTCCTCGCACCGCACGCCACGCCTGTGGGTACGCGGGTCGCGAGAGTTTAGTGACGCGATCGGCGCAAGTACAGCATGCGCGCGACCCTGTAACACGCGGGCCGGCCGTGGTAGGTTTGATCGCCGATCGCACAGGACGCCCACCGGAGACCCGCAGATGCCGACGCCCCAGCCGGCGATATTCCGCGAAAAAACGCCGCATCATTATTTCCTCGAGTATCGACTGCGCCCGGGCTGGCACGCCGACGCGTTGAAGCGTTCGCTGAAGAGCGCGCTGGACGCGCGCCCCGAAGCCACCAGCGTGCTGCTCGCCTTCGGGCGCGACGCCTGGGAGCGCCTGGCGCCCGACGCCATGCCGGACAACTTCATCGCGTTCCATCCGGTGCTCGGCCGGCAGGACCGTACCGCCCCGGGCACCCAGGGCGACCTGCTCTTCTGGCTGCACGGCGAACGTCACGACCTGAACCTGCAGTGCGCGCTCGCGATCGGTCGCGCGCTCGCCGGCCTCGCCACGCTGGAACTCGAACAGCACGGCTTCGTTTATCTGGACTCGCGCGATCTCACCGGCTTCATCGACGGCACCGAGAATCCGCACGACGCAGAGGCGCGCGCCGCGGCACTGATCCCCGACGGCATGACCGGCGCCGGCGGCAGCTTCGTGCTGACGCAGCAGTGGGTGCACGACCTCGAGCGCTTCGGCGCGTTGCGCCAGGACGAACAGGAGGCGGTGTTCGGACGCACCCGCCCCGACAGCGTCGCGATCGACGACGCGCCACCGACCGCGCACGTGAAGCGGGTCGAACTCGAGGTCGACGGCGAGGAACTGAAGATCTACCGCCGCAGCGTGCCGTGGGGCGGGCTGCGCCAGCACGGGCTGTATTTCCTCGCGTTCTCGCGCGAGATCATGGTGTTCGCGATGCAGCTCGACCGCATGTTCGGCCGCGCCGACGACGGCCTGATGGACCGGCTCACTGAATTCAGCACGCCGGTGTCGGGGTCGTACTGGTACGCGCCGGCGCTGGAGACGCTGCGCGCTGCGGTCGGTTCGGTGCCGGAGTGAGCGCCACGTGAAGCCGCTGCGTTCACTGCTGCTCGCGCTCGGCGCGGTCGCCGTCGTCGGCGGCGGCTGGTACCTGGGCCAGGAGCGGCGCGCCGCGGAACCGGTCTTCAAGGCGGCGCCGGCGGCGGTGCGCGCGGCAGCGGTCGCGCGCGAGCCGGTCACCGACCGCATCGAGGCACTTGGCACGACTGCGGCGTGGGAATCCATCGAGCTGCGTCCGGTGGTCTCCGAGACCGTACGTTCGTTGCACTTCCGCGACGGCCAGGCGGTGCGCCGCGGCGAGGTGCTGGTCGAACTCGAGCAGGACGAGGAGCGCGCGCGGCTCGCCGAGGCGCGCGCGACCCTGCGGGAGCAGGAGCGCGAAGTGCGCCGCATCGAGGACCTCGTCGCGCGCCGGCTGGTGTCACGCAGCGACCTCGACGCGCGGCTCACGGCGCGCGACGTGGCGCGCGCGCGGCTCGATGCCGCCGAGGCCGCGCTCGCCGACCGCACGCTGCGCGCGCCGTTCGACGGCGTGCTGGGCCTGCGCCGGGTGAGCCCCGGCGCGCTGGTCGGCCCGGACACCGTGATCACCACGCTCGACGACGTCGCCACGCTGCAACTCGACTTCACGGTCCCGTCGCCGCAGATCGGCGCGCTCGCCGCGGGCGCGACGCTTCTCGTGCGCGGCCCGGCACTCGGGGGCCGCGAGTTCAGCGCCACCGTGGTCGCGCTCGAGCCGCGCCTGAACCCGGTCGAGCGCTCGCTGACCGCGCGCGCGCGGGTCGACAACGCCAGCGGCGCGCAGAAGCCCGGCATGCTGCTGCAGGTGCTGATCGAGAGCAGCCCGCGCGAGGCGCTGGTGGTGCCGGAGGAGGCGATCGTCCACTACCAGCGTTCGCACTACGTGCTGCTGGTCGACCGCGCGGACGGCAACCGCCTGGTGCGCCGCGAGGTCGGCGTGGGCGCGCGCGCCCCGGGTCGCGTCGAGATCGTCTCCGGACTCGCCGAGGGTGAACTGGTGGTGGTCGAGGGTCTCAACACCGCCCGCCCGGGCCAGCAGGCCGAATTGCTCGGAGTCACCGGCGCGGATCCCGCGGCATGATCCTCTCCGACGTGTCGGTGCGCCGGCCCGTGCTCGCCACCGTGCTGAGCCTGCTGCTGATTGCCTTCGGCGCGGTCGCGTTCGACCTGCTGCCGCTGCGCGAGTATCCGGACATCGACGCTCCCGTGGTCACCATCCAGACCACCTATCGCGGCGCCTCCGCAGCGGTCGTCGAAACCCGCATCACGCAGCCGATCGAAGACCGCATCGCCGGCATCGCCGGCCTGGAGACGATCACCTCCGGCAGCGAGGACGGCGTCTCGACGATCCAGCTCGAATTCTCGCTGGAGCGCGACATCGACGACGCCGCCAACGACGTGCGCGACCGCGTCTCGGGCGCGCTCGACCAGTTGCCGATCGAGGCCGATGCGCCGGACATCCGCAAACAGGACTCATCCGGGCGCGTGATGCTGTGGATGACGCTGGTCTCGGACCGCATGAGCCGGCTCGAGCTCACCGACTACGCGAACCGTTTCCTGGCCGACCGCTTCTCGGTGATCGATGGCGTGGCGCAGATCTACGTGAGCGGCGGGCTCGACTACGCGATGCGGGTCTGGCTCGACTACGATGCGCTCGCCGCGCGCGGGCTCGCGGTAGCCGACATCGAGGCGGCGCTCGCACGTGAGAACCTGGAACTGCCGGCCGGCACGGTGCGCTCGGCCGAGCGCGACTTCGTGGTGCGCCTCGAGCGCGGCTACCGCACGGTGGAGGATTTCCGCGCGCTGGTGGTCGGCAAGGGCGCCGACGGGCACCTGGTGCGCCTCGAAGAGGTCGCGGTGGTCGAACTCGGCGCGGCCGAGAACCGCAAGCAGTTTCGCGCCAACGGCGTGCCGATGGTCGGCCTCGGCGTGATCAAGCAGAGCACCGCGAACACGCTCGCGGTGGCGCGAGCGGTCAAGGCCGAACGCGAGCGGGTGCAGAAATCGCTGCCCGAGGGCATGCGGCTGCTGCCGAGCTACGATTCATCGGTGTTCATCGAGAGCGCGATCCACGAGGTCTACAAGACGCTGGGAATCGCCGCGCTGCTGGTCGTGCTGGTGATCTGGCTGTTCCTGGGCGACACGCGCGCGATGCTGATCCCCGCGGCGACGCTGCCGGTGTCGCTGGTCGCCACCTTCATCGTGCTGTGGGTATTCGACTACTCGATCAACCTGCTGACGCTGCTCGCGCTGGTGCTGGCGATCGGACTGGTCGTCGACGACGCGATCGTGGTGCTCGAGAACGTGCACCGGCGCATGCGGGCCGGCGAAGGCGCGCTGGTGGCGGCGTGGCGCGGCACGCGGCAGGTCGGCTTCGCGGTGATCGCGACCACGGCGGTGCTGGTGGCGGTGTTCGTGCCGATCACGTTCCTGCAGGACGACATCGGGCGACTGTTCGGCGAGTTCGCGGTCGCGATGGCCGCCGCGGTGCTGTTCTCGAGCGTGGTCGCGCTGACGCTGTCCCCGGCGATGTGCTCGCTGATCCTGCGCCCGCACGCCGGGCCAGTCCACGACACCGGCGCATTCGCCCGCGCCCGCGACAGGTACCGCGCATTGCTCGCCAGCGTGCTGCACCATCCGTGGCTCGCACTGGCGACGATCGTGCTGGTGTTGCTCGCGAGCGCGTTGCTGTTCCGCGCCGTGCCCAGCGAGTTCGCGCCGCGCGAGGACCGCGGCTCGTTCTTCCTGTTCATCAGCGCACCGGAAGGTTCCTCGTACGATTACACGCAGCGCCAGGTCGACCTGATCGAGCAGCGGTTGATGCCGCTCGTGGAACGCGGCGAGATCCAGCGCATGTTGTTGCGCGCGCCGGGCGGTTTCTCGCGCACCGAGAGCTACAGCCAGGCGATCGGGATCTTCAACCTGCCGCACTGGGACACCGGGCGGCGCCCGGCGTGGGAAACCATCGACGAGATCCGGCGCCGCATCGCCGACGTCCCGGGCGTGCAGGCGTTCCCCACCATGCCGCAGGGCCTGGGCGGACGCTTCGAGAAGCCGGTGCAGTTCGTGATCGGCGGCGGCACCTTCGAGGAGCTGGCGCGCTGGCGCGACCTGCTGCTCGAGCGCATCGCCACCAACCCCGGTCTGGTCGCGGTCGACCACGATTACAAGGAAACCAAGCCGCAGCTGCGGGTCGTGGTCGACCGCGAGCGCGCCGGCGACCTCGGCGTCAGCGTGCTGGAGATCGGACGCACGCTGGAAACACTGCTGGGGTCGCGCCGCGTGACCAAGCTGTTCATGAACGGCGAGGAGTACGACGTGATCCTCGAGGCGCTCGACGACACGCGGCGCACCGCCGCCGACCTCGAGCGCATCCGCGTGCGCTCGGCGACCAGCGGCGCGCTGATCCCGCTCGCGAACCTGATCCGCCTCGAGGAATTCGCCGACGCCGGCAGCCTGAACCGTTTCAACCGCACGCGCGCGATCACCATCGAGGCGAACCTGGCCGACGGCTACGCGCTCGGCGAGGCGATCGACTGGCTCGAGGCCAGTGCGCGCGAGCTGCTGCCCTCCGGCGCGACCACCGACCTCAAGGGAGAATCGCGTGACCTGCGCACCGCGGGGCGCTCGATCTACGGCATCTTCCTGCTGTCCTTGCTGGTCGTGTACCTGGTGCTCGCGGCGCAGTTCGAGAGTTTCCTCGACCCGCTGATCGTGATGCTGACGGTGCCGCTGGCAGTGGCCGGCGCACTGCTCGGACTGTGGCTGAGCGGGCAGACGCTGAACATCTACAGCCAGATCGCAATCATCATGCTGGTGGGGCTCGCGGCGAAGAACGGCATCCTGGTCGTCGAGTTCGCGAACCAGTTGCGCGCCGAGGGGCGCGCGCGCGAGGAAGCACTGCTGGATGCGGCGGCCCTGCGACTGCGGCCGATCGTGATGACCTCGATCACCACCGTGATGGGCGCGGTGCCGCTGGTGGTCTCGGCCGGCGCCGGCAGCGAGACGCGCTACGTGATCGGCGTGGTGGTGATCGCGGGGGTGGTCGTCTCCACCGTGCTGAGCCTGCTGGTGGTGCCGCTCGCGTACCACTGGCTAACCGCACGCGCGGCGCTGCCCGGCGCGCGCGCGCAGCGGCTCGAGCACGAACTCGCACAGAGCCGCACCGGCGACGACGGCATGGCGTAGCGCGCGCCGCGCTCAGTTGCGCGCGAACGCGAAGTGCCGAGCGTCGAAGGCGCGGTACGTCGCCTCGAGCAGCGCCTCGTCGAAACCCAGGCACGAGACCACGTGCGTGTGGATGCCTCCCGCGGCCAGTTCGAGCACGCGCTGCTGGCATTGCTCGCGGGTGCCGATGATCGCGATCTCGTCGATCAGTTCGTCGCCGATCGCACGCGCGGTGCGCTCGCGGTCGCCGGCGGCCCAGCCTTCGCGGATCTCGCGCGCGGCGTGCTCGTGGCCTGCCCACGCGAGGTACTGGTTGTAGACCGGCGTGGCGTAATACGACGCGAACAGCAACCGGAACAAACGCCGCGCGGCCTGCGGGTCGTCGGTGACGGCTACCTGGTGCCGGCACACGATCTCGACCTCCGCCGGATCCTTGCCCGCGGCAAGCGCGCCGCGCGCGACGTGCTCGACGATGCGCGGCAGTGCGCTCTGCGGAAACAGGTTCAGGATCACGCCGTCGGCCACCGCGGCCGCGAGCTCGAGCATGCGCGGGCGCAGCGCCGCGAGGTAGATCGGCACCGGTGTACCGACCGGCTGCTGGCGGTACCCGTGGCTGCGCAGCGTCTCGCCGTCGAAGCGCGTCTTCTCGCCGGCCAGCATCGAACGCAGCAGCGGCACCGTCTCGCGCATGCGCGCGAGTGGTTGCTCAAACCGCAGCCCGTGCCATCCCTCGATGATCGCGTGGCTCGAGGTGCCCAGTCCCAGCACGAAGCGCCCGGGAGCGAGCTGGGCGATCGTCGCCGCCGTGCTCGCCAGTACCGCCGGCGTGCGCGTGTAGGCCGGCACCACCGCGATGCCGATGCGCACGCGCGAGGTGTTCTGCGCCAGCAGCGCGGCGAGCGTCAGCGCGTCCATGCCGCCGGCATCGGCGAGCCACAGATCGTCGTAGCCGGCACTCTCGGCGCGCCGGGCCAGCGCGAGGGTGTCGGCAACGCTGGCGCAGGCGCCGGGCAGGGTGATCGCGGTGCGCAGGCGGGGCGACATGGGCGGCTTCCTCGCGGGGTGCTTCGCTGCCGAGTCTAGCCGAATGCGCCGACGCCCCGGCAGCACGCGCCGATGTACCTCTTTCGGGTGATTGCCGCTGCCTCGGAGGCGATGCTAGAAACGCCCCACGCTGCGCGGACCGCGCAGCACGTTCTGCCAACAGCAACAACAAGGACTCTATCCATGAATACCCCCTTTGCACCCGGGAAACTGGCGTCACTGACGCTGGCGGCCCTGCTGTGCGCGAGCGCGGCGGACGTCTCCGCCGGCGGACGCAACGGCGAAGCCGCCACCAAGGGCCACGCGGCCAACAAGCTCTACATCGTGCAGATGCGCGAACAGCCGGTCGTGGCCTACGAGGGCGACATCGGCACGCTGACGGCCACGGCGCCGAAGGCGGGCGAGAAGATCGATCCGCTGGCCAGCGAGGTGGTCGCCTACGTCAAACACCTCGGCAAGCGCCACAACCAGGTGCTGTCACGCGCCGGTGGTGGCCGCAAGGTGCAGGACTACTACTACACGTTCAACGGCTTCGCGGCCGAACTCGACGAGCGCCAGGCCGCGGCGCTGCGCCGCACGCCGGGCGTGGTGTCCGTGGTGAAGGACGAGGCACGCACGCTGGACACCTCCTCCACCCCGGGTTTCCTGGGGCTCGACGCTCCGGGCGGGCTGTGGGAGCAGCTCGGCGGCGCGGGCGGTGCCGGCGAGGGCGTGATCATCGGTATCGTCGACGGCGGCGTCTGGCCCGAGAGCCTGAGTTTCTCGGACCGTACCGGCAGCAACGGCAACGCGAGCAAGACCGGCAAACTGAGCTACCAGCAGGTCCCGGGCTGGCACGGCAAGTGCACCCCCGGCGAGCGCTTCACCGCCTCGCACTGCAACCAGAAGCTGATCGGCGCGCGCTATTACAACGCCGGTTGGGGCGGCAACGCGGGTATCGACGCCCAGTTGCCGTGGGAGTTCAACTCGCCGCGCGACTTCGGCGGCCACGGCACCCACACGGCCTCGACCGCCGGCGGCAACGCGATGACGCCGACCAACGGCCCGGCCGCGGTGTTCGGCCCGATCTCGGGCATCGCGCCGCGCGCGCGCATCGCCGCCTACAAGGTGTGCTGGGAAACCGGCGCCGGCGGTTCGTGCTTCACCACCGACAGCGTGGCGGCGATCGACCAGGCGGTGGCCGACGGCGTCGACGTGATCAATTTCTCGGTCAGCGGCAGCCTCACGAACTTCCTCGACCCGGTCGAGGTGGCGTTCCTGTACGCGGCACGCGCCGGCGTGTTCGTGGCCGCCTCGGCCGGCAACAGCGGACCGAGCACCTCCACGGTGGCGCATCCGGGGCCGTGGCTGACCACGGTGGCGGCCGGCACGCACAACCGTGACGGACAGGGTTCGACGACGCTCGGAGACGCGACGACCTACAACGGCGCATCGGTCGCCAGCGCGGTCGGGCCAGCGCCGCTGGTCAGGTCGGCCGACGCCGGTCTCGCCGGGGCCGACCCGGCGGCGGTGGCACTGTGCTTTGCGGCCGAAGACAACGGCGGCACACCGGTGCTGGACCCGGCCAAGGTGGCCGGCAAGATCGTGGTCTGCGACCGTGGCGTCACGGCCCGCGTGAACAAGAGCCTGGCCGTGCAGCAAGCCGGCGGGGTCGGGATGATCCTGACCAACACCGCGGTGAGTTCGCTGAACGCGGATTTCCACTTCGTGCCGACCGTACACCTGCAGTCCACCGATCGTGCCGCCGTGATGGCCTATGCCGCAACGGCCGGCGCCACCGCGACCATCAACCAGGCGACCATCGTCTACACCGCCGCGGCACCGTTCACCGCCTCGTTCTCCTCGCGCGGCCCGCTGCGCGCCGCCGGCGGCGACGTGCTGAAACCCGACCTGATCGCTCCGGGGCAGGACATCCTCGCGGCGGTCGCGCCGCCCGGCAACGCCGGCCGCAGCTTCGATCTGTACAGCGGCACCTCGATGTCGAGCCCGCACGTGGCCGGTCTCGGCGCGCTGTTCAAGGACCGGCATCCGGGCTGGTCGCCGATGATGATCAAGTCGGCGTTGATGACCAGCGGCACCGACGTGCTCGACGGACCGAACACGCACCCGCTGGTGATCTTCCGCCAGGGCGCGGGCCACGTGAACCCGACGGCGGCCACCGACCCGGGACTGGTGTTCAACCACGGCTGGAACGACTGGCTGGCCTTCCTGTGCGGCACCACCACCGGCGTCGCCGCCGGCACCTGCGACACGCTGCGCTCGATGGGTTACTCGACCGATCCCAGTGACCTGAACCTGCCGTCGATCGCGATCGGCGACCTGGCCGGAACCCAGACCGTGACACGCAGGGTCACGAACGTGGGTGGCGTGGCGGCAACCTACGCGGCCTCGTACACCGGCATGGATGGCTTCATGGTCGAGGTCACACCGCCGCCGCATCTGGCACCGGGCGCCAGCGGCACGCTCACCGTGAAGCTGACCACCACGACCGCGGCGTTGAACGCCTATACCGGCGGCCAGCTGACGCTGAGCGACGGCACGCACACGGTGCGCGTACCGATGGTGGCGCGGCCGGTCGCGCTGGCGGCGCCGGCGGCGGTCGCGGGCAGTGGAGCCGACATCCCGTATTCGGTGACCTTCGGCTATTCGGGAGCCTTCAGCGCCACGGCACGCGGGCTCGTCGCGGCAGCGACCACCGATGGCAGCGTCGCCGACGACCCCACCGACGGCAGTTGTTCGCTGGCCTCGCCCAACGCGCAGCTGATCCCGGTGACCATCCCGGCTGGCACCACTTACGCGCGCTTCGCGCTGTTCGATGCCGACGTGAACCCGGGTTCCGACCTCGACCTGTGCGTCTACTCGGGTCCCACCCTGGCCGGGTCCAGCGGATCGGGCACCTCGGCCGAGGAGGTGAACCTGCTCAACCCGGCCGCAGGCGACTACACCGTGGTCGTGCAGGGCTGGGGCGTGGTCGGCAGTTCACCGTTCAAGCTGCACACCTGGCTGCTCGACGGCACCGACCAGGGCAATATGACGGTCAGCGCTCCGGGCTCGGCGACCACCGGCGCCAGCGGTGACATCACGCTGAGCTTCTCGGGACTCGCAGCGATGACCCGTTACCTCGGCTCGGTGGCCTACGGCGGAGCCAGCGGCATGCCGAACCCGACCATCGTGCGCGTGGACACCCCCTGAGTCCGACCCGGTAGTGTTCGCGGCCGCAACGGCCGCGACTTCGGGCCGGCGGTGCGAACCGCCGGCCCTTTTTGTTTCAGCCGGTCAGCGAGTCCAGATCGACGAGTTCGGTCTGCGGGGTGACGATCGCTTCGCGCGGCAGCAGGAAGCGCCAGTAGACCATCCCGCTCGCGCGCCCGCCGGTATCCAGCCAGTTCGGCACGCCGGGATCGCGCGCCGCGATCACCATGCGGTAGCTGCCGTCGGCCTCGGGCACGGTCTGCGCCCGGTTCAGCGACACGCGGCGGCTCAGGTAATCGAAGCTCTGGCGGAAGCGCGTCCACAGCACCACGCCGGCGTAGCGGCACGCCGGAAAGCGGCCGCTCATCACCAGCGCCTTGCCCTCCGGCAGGTGGAACGGCGCCATCGCGTAGGCGATGTCGAGCGCCGCGTACGCCATTCCCGCATCCGGCTTCTGCACCTCGTTGAAACGGTTCGGCACCCGCGACACCCACGCCGGCACCGGGCCGCGCCCGTGCATCTCGTCGATGGTGCGGCTGCGCAGCAGGCGCGCGACGCGCGCCATGCCGGCGGCGATCGCCGCCGCGTCGGGCTCGGCGGCGGGCGGACGCCCGGAGGTGCATTCGATCTGCAGCGGAATGCGGCGGCCGGATTCGGCCATCACGCAGTTCACGCCTTCGTAGTAATGCCGCACGATCACGCTGAGTGCGCCGTCGGGAATGCGCAGCCGATTGCGCTCGCCGGCGGCGGCCGCGGGCGTCGCCTCGATCTCGAAGGAACCGTCCGGCGCCACGTCGAACTCCTCGCTGTTCAGCGTGGCACCCACGCCTTCGCCGGCGGCATCCGCGCTCTGGATCGCGAACGACACGTAGACCGCGCCGGCCACGTTGCCGCGGATCCGGTAGCTGGCGTCGGCGGTGATGTTGCACTCGTGGTAAACGGCATCCGGGCTGTCGCCACCGAACTTCATGATGGGTGTGATCGCCCGCCTGAGCACCGGACGGTACGGGTCCGCGTCGAGCTGCGAGCCGAGCGCCCGGCGCAACCCGTGCAGCACCATGCGGTGCCCGTCGGCGACGTCGAGCGCCGATTTCGTCGCGTCGCTCTCGCCGACGTAGGCGGTGTCGATCTCCGCGAGCAGCGCGAGCAGCTCACGGAACGCCTGGCGCGAATCGCTCATCGTGGTTTCCCCGGGAGGCCGTTTGCGCAGAGCGTCGCAGCGCGGCGCGGGCACGTCAATGCCGGCGTTGACGGCCGGCACCGCCCGCACTAGCGTGCGATCGACACGAACCACGTGACGGAAGCAACGATGCAGATCACGCAGCAGGACTGGGTGCGGCGACTGAACTACCTGGGCGCGGCGGTCGGCGGCGCCTCCCGCCTGGTACGCCTGGACGCCGACGAACTGATCGCCGAGGCACGCGCGGGCACGGGACTGGACGAGTTCGGCGATGCCGGCTGGGAAGAACCGTTCCGGCGGCTGCTGGCCTCGCTCGAGAAGGACGTGGCGTTGCACACGCTGGGGCGGCTGATCACCCGCGCCGACCTGCTGCGTGCACTGCGCAACCGGCTGTTCATCACCGCCGCGCAGCGCGCCGACCCGTCGATCGCCACACGGCGCATCGAGGCACCGCTGCTGATCGCCGGCCAGGGCCGCACCGGCACCTCGATCCTGTTCGAACTGCTCGCGCTCGACACGCAGAACCGCGCGCCGCTCGCGTGGGAGGCTGCCAGCCCGGTAGCGCCGCCGGCGGCGTCGCTGGGTGGCGCGATCACGCGCGGGCAGATCGCCGAGACGGTGAACGAGTTCTGGGCCGACATCCAGCCCGCGATCAAGGCCGCCCATGAGCACCGCTGGGACCTGCCGGTCGAGTGCATCCGCTTCCTCGACAGCGATTTCAGCACCGACTGGTGGGCGATGCTCTACGGTGCGTGGGACTGGTTGCGCTGGCGCGCCGAAGCCCGGCCACAGAGTGCGTACCGCTGGCACCGCACGATCCTGCAGGTGCTGCAGGGTGACGGCGCGCAGACCCGGCGCTGGC
>CAUJIL010000214.1 GCA_963204845.1 Pseudomonadota bacterium
GCCCTGCGTCAGCAACGGACACAGGCTGAAGGCGAGGTTCGCGGTCTGCACCATCTCCTGCACCGCGGTGGCCAGCACCAGCGGCAGCCCCTGGCCGCCGTGCCGCGGCGCGAACGGCACACTGTTCCAGCCACCGTCGACGTACTGCCGGTAGGCCTCGCCGAAGCCGGCCGCCTCGACGACCCGGCCGTTCTCGATGCGTGCTCCCTCGCGGTCCCCGCTGCGGTTCAGCGGCGCGATGACCTGCGCGGTCAGCTGCGCCGCGCCGTCGAGCACCGCGGCGACGATCTCCGGCGTGGCCTCGCCGAGCCCGGGTAGCCGCGCGAGTTCGGCGATCGCCGCGTGCTCGGCGAGCACGAACGCGATATCGTCCACCGGTGGCCTGAATTCGCTCATTTCTGCCCCTCCGACTCCAGGCGATCAGTGTCGCACTTCGCCCCCGGGAACCGGTAGTGCCGCAGCCGCTCGCGCAGGTCCTTCTTGCTGAGCTTGCCGGTGGCGGTGTGCGGCAGTTCGTCGAGGAACAGCACATCGTCCGGCACCCACCACTTCGCAACCTTGCCGTCGAACCACGCGAGCAGTTCCTCGCGGGTGGCGCTCGCACCCGGGCGCAACACCACGCACAGCAGCGGGCGCTCGTCCCAGTGCGGGTGCGGCGCGCCGATCACCGCCGCCTCGGCGACCGCCGGGTGCGCCACGGCGGTGTTCTCGAGCGTGATCGAACTGATCCACTCGCCGCCGGATTTGATCACGTCCTTGGCCCGGTCGGTGATCGAGACGTAACCGTGCGGGTCGATGGTCGCCACGTCGCCGGTATCGAACCAGCCGTCGGCGGTATGTGCGGGGCCGCGGCCCACGCGGAAGTACTCCGCGCACACCCACGGACCGCGCACCATCAGCGCCCCGAAACTCTCGCCGTCCCACGGCAACTCCCGGCCCTCGGCATCGACGATGCGCAACTCCACCCCCCACACCGGGCGCCCGACGCTGAGCCGCTGCCGCCACTGCTCGTCTTCCGGCAGCGTCGCGAAATCGGCGCTCGGCGAATTGAAGGTGCCGACCGGGCTCATCTCGGTCATGCCCCAGGCATGATGCACGTGCACCCCGTGCGCGGTTTCGAACTCTTCCATGATCGCGCGCGGGCAGGCGGAGCCGCCGATCATCACGCGCCGCAGCGACGACAGGCGCTCGCCGGTGGCGCGCAGGTGCGCGAGCAGTCCCAGCCACACGGTGGGCACGCCGGCCGCGACGCTGACCTCCTCGGCGGCGATCAGTCGCGCCAGCGTCGCGCCGTCGCCCATGCGCGGCCCCGGCAGCACGAGTTTCGCACCGACCACCGCGGCGCCGTACGGGATGCTCCACGCATTCACATGGAACATCGGCACCACCGGCAGCACCACGTCGCGCGCACCGATTCCCATTGCATCTGCCATCAGGCAGCCGTAGGTGTGAAGCACCAGTGCGCGATGGCTGTAGAGCACCCCCTTGGGATTGTCGGTGGTGCCCGAGGTGTAGCACAGCGCGCAGGCACTGCGCTCGTCGAGCTCGGGCCAGTCGAACACGGGCGGCGCGTCGGCGAGCAGGGTCTCGTAGTCGAGCGCATTGCGCAGGCCGGAGCGCTCGGCATGGCCGGCGGGGCCGAGGATGACGAAGCCGGCGACGCTCCCGAGCCGGTCCTGCATGCCGGCGAGCAACGGCACGAACAGCGGATCGACGAACAACCAGCGATCCGCCGCGTCGCGGATGATGAACTCGATCTGGCCGGGAAACAGCCGCGGATTGATCGTGTGGCAGACGAGTCCCGCACACGAGGTCGCGAAATACACCTCGAGATGGCGGTAGTCGTTCCACGCCAGCGTCCCGATGCGATCGCCGGCCACCGCGCCGAGCCGCGCCAGCGCGCCGGCGAGCTGCGCGACACGCGCGAAGGCATCGCGGTAGCGGTAGCGGTGCAGCGGCTGGTCGGCCGTGACCGAGACGATCTCGCGCTCGCCGTGCAGCCGCAGCGCGTGCTCCATGATCGAGGTCAGCGTCAGCTGCCGGTCCTGCATGAGCCCGAGCATCGGATTGCCTCCTCGCGCCGCGCCGTGCCGGCACGCCTTCGTATCGTTGGGTGGAACGCCGGCGGCCAGTCTAGCGGAGCATCGCGGCCGATTCGACACCGCCCGGGGTGAGCCGGCGCGCCGGGTTCGCGCGTATACTGCGCGC
The DNA here is from genome assembly GCA_963204845.1 of Pseudomonadota bacterium. GTDB lineage: Bacteria > Pseudomonadota > Gammaproteobacteria > Pseudomonadales > UBA5518 > UBA5518. The sequence goes on from CAUJIL010000214.1 coordinate 2,209, forward strand.
CCACCGGAGCGCGGTCCTCGACCGCCCGCAACCACCCGCGGAGGCAGGTCGCATGGACGACGGCAGCGGCGAACACGCATCCTTCGGCGAACTGGTCGGCGAGGTGCTCCCGCTGAAGGGGGAGGCAGTAGTCGACCTCAAGCGCGCCCCCGAGATCACTCCCGGCCTGCTCGAGCGCCGCCGCGCCGCGGAAGCGCTGGCCGCGCGCGACCAGAACTTCCTGCCGACCGAGCACATCCCGCCGGTCGATCCGCATGCCGAGCTGTCGTTCCTGCGCCCCGGCGTGCAGCACGGGGTGTTCCGCCGCCTGCGCCTCGGCGAGTACCGCTGCGATTCGCGGCTCGATCTGCACGGACTGAGCGTCACGCAGGCGCGCGAGGCGCTGTGGCGCTTCGTCGCCGACTGCATGCGGCACGACGTGCGCGTGGCGCTGGTCACGCACGGACGCGGCGCGGAGCGCAGCACGCCGGCGCTGCTGAAGAGCTGTATCGCGCTGTGGCTGCCACGGCTGGCGGAGGTGCTCGCTTTCCACTCGGCGCCACGGCATCTGGGCGGCACCGGCGCCACGCTGGTGCTGCTGCGCAAGAGCGAGCGCGCGCGCCTGGAGAACTTCGAGCGCCACAGCAAGCGCGCGCGCTGAACACTGTCTACTCGGACCCTCGTTCGGCCGTAGGTCCGGGCTGTGCCCGGACATGAATCGTTCGGCCACAGGCCGAACCTACGCGGGGTCTTCGCTCGTAGGTCCGGGCTGTGCCCGGACATGAATCGTTCGGCCGCAGGCCGAACCTACGCGGATTCGAAGCTCAGGAGCTCGGCGCCGCCGTCGACGAGGTCGCCGGGGCGGTAGCGGAACGCCGTCACGCGGCCGGCGAGCGGCGCGCGCACCACGTGCTCCATCTTCATCGCCTCGATCACC
>CAUJIL010000215.1 GCA_963204845.1 Pseudomonadota bacterium
CAGCCACCGTCGCCGGCCGGCTTCTCGCGAAAGCGCAGCACCCGCCCGGCGTCGAGGTCGAGCGCGCCGAAGCGCCCGGGCGGACGCACCGCGGTCAGCGTGGCCGCCGCGCCGCTCGCGCGGTGGCTCGCGATCGCAGCCGTGATGTCGACGTCGGCCACGCCGTCGCCGTAGGTGAAACAGAAATCACCCTCGCCCAGGTAGTCCGCCACGCGTCGCAGGCGGCTGCCGGTCTGGGTGTGTTCACCGGTATCGATCAGCGTGACGCGCCACGGCTCGACCTGGCGGTGGTGGAACTCGAGGCGGTTGTTCTCCATGTCGATGGTGACATCGGACATGTGCAGGAAATGGTTCGCGAAGTACTCCTTGATCACATAGCCCTTGTAGCCCAGGCAGACCACGAAGTCGCTGATGCCGTGCGCGGCGTAGATCTTCATGATGTGCCACAGCATCGGCTTGCCACCGATCTCGATCATCGGCTTCGGACGCAGCGCCGACTCCTCGCTGATGCGGGTGCCGAGGCCGCCCGCCAGTACCACTGCCTTCATTCAAGCTCCCCCGCTGCCGTCCGCTCGGCGCGCACAAGGATAGCGAGGTTTTCGATCTCCTGCCGCGCGCGTTCGCCGTCGGCACCGCGCAACGCGTGCTCCACATCCAGGCAGCAGTCCTCGAGCTCCCCGCGCGTGAACGCCCGGGCGACACCGAGCAACTGGTGTGCGAGATCGGCCGCGTCGGTCGTCCCCGCTTCCCACGCCCTGCCCAGCGCATCGAACAGACGGGCGATCTCGCGTTCGACCTCGCCCTCGGCGATCCCGGGCCGCGCCAGCACCCGCCAGGGGGGACCGGGCCGCCCATGGCTGGCCAGCACGTCGAGCAGCCGCTCCGGATCGAGCGGTTTGTACAGCACCGCGCGCACCCCGCTCGCCGCGAGCGCCGCCTCCTCGCTGCCGATCACGTTCGCGGTCAGCGCGTAGACCGGCACGGCCGGGTGGCGGTCGCGCAGGTGCATCGCGAGCGTCACCCCGTCCATGCCGGGCATGTGCACGTCGGCGAGCACCAGATCCGGCTGCCGGTGCGCGAGCAAGGCGAGCGCCTGCTCGCCGCCGGAGGCCTCGACCACGCGCACCCCGAGCGCACGCAATTGCGCGGCGATCATGCGCCGGTTGAGCGCATTGTCCTCCACGACCACGCAGCGCGCCGCGAGCGCGCGCGTTTCGTCGCGGGCACTGTCCCGGCAGCAGTTCTCGCCGACGCGCTCGGGATGGCCGCTGCGGCGCAGGCACGCCGCGAGCAGATCCCGCCGGCGCGCCGGCAGCGGCACCACGTCCTGGCAGTAACGCTGCCCGGGGTCGGCGATCACCTCGATCCCGCGCAGGCGCACGACCGGCACGTCCGACGGCAGCTCCCGCTCGTCGACTCCCTCGCCCAGCACGTACAGCCCGGGAGGCTCGTCGGCCCGGTCGCGGAGGCTCTGCTGCAACTGGGGCGCGTCGTCGAACTCCTGCAGCGCGAAGCATCCGCCGAGGTAGTCGCGCAGCACGGCGCGATGCGGGCTTGCCGCGGGCCACACCAGCGCCACGTGCAGGCGCGGCAACGGTGGCGGCACCGGCGCACTGCGTCCGGGCAACAGCAACGGCAGCCACACCGTGACGCAGGTTCCCTCCCCCCGCGTGCTCTGCAGCTCCACGCGCCCGCCCAGAGCCTGCACCAGGCTGGCCGTGATCGCGAGCCCGAGGCCGCTGCCGCCGAAACGCCGCGTCACGCTTTCGTCGCCCTGCACGAACGGACGGAACAGCTGCGGTATGGACTCGGGCGCGATGCCGATACCGGTATCGCTGACCGTGAGGCGCAGCGTCGCACCGTCCTCCACCAGCGCTCGCACGCTGACCACGCCAGCCGCCGTGAACTTGATCGCGTTGCTGATCAGGTTGGTCAGCACCTGCGACAGGCGCAGCGAGTCACCGGTCACGCAGCACGGCAACCCGCCGCCGATGTGGCATACGATGTCGAGTCCCTTCGCGTGCGCAGCCGGCGCCTGCATCACCACGGCGTCCTCGATGCAGGCCTCGAGGTCGAACTCGCGCTGCTCGAGCCGCAGCGAGCCGTCCTCGAGCTTCACGAAGGTCAGGATGTCGTCGACGGTGGCGACCAGGATCCTCGATGCCTGCTCGAGCGTGCGGTAGAAGTCGGTGCGCTGCGCCTCGCTGCGCGACTGCTGCATCAGCTTCGCATAGCCGGTCACGGTCGCCAGCGGTGTGCGCAGTTCGTGACTCATGCGCGCCAGGAACAGATCCTTCGCCCGCGCGGCCGATTCGGCGCGCACCAGCGCGAGGTCGAGCTCGCGGTTGCGCTGCTCGCGCTCGATCAGCGCGAGCGACAACTCGGCCGTGGCTTCGTCGACGCGCCGGTTCAGCTCCACGCTCGCGGCCTCGACGCGGTCGGCCATCGAGTTGATGCCCAGTTCGAGCTCGCGCAGTTCACCGGTTCCCGCCGGCTGCGTGCGCGCGCCGAGCTCGCCGTCCTGGATGCGTGCCACGACGCGCGACAGGCGCTGCATCGGCGTGATCAGGCGGCGCGAGACGTACTCCGCGGCGATCCACCCGATCAGCAGTGCGAGCGCCGTGATCAGGGCGCTGTGCAGCAGCATGGCCTGCTGGATCCCGACCAGCCGCCGCGGATCGAAGGACAGCAGCACGGTACCCACCGGCTGCGGCGGGCTGGTCGTGCCCGCGCCGAGTTCCTGCCCGCTGCGCGATCGCTCGGCGCCGGCACGCACCGACTCGCTGAACACGTACCGGGGCACGCCGTCGCGGCAACCGGCGCGGCGGCTGCAGTCATGTGCGAGCTCGATTTCCCGGGCATTCCCGGCGGCGGCCAGCACGTGTCCCTCGCCATCGAGGAACAGCACCGCGGAGGCGGCATCGTCGTCGGTCAGGTTGCTCGCGGCCAGCCGATGAAGCGTCTCGGCGTCACCGACCAGCAGCGCCAGCGAGCTCGCATCGGCCAGGTAACGCACTTCGTGCTCGCCGCGCGCGATCAGGCCGTGGCGTGCGTCACGCACCCGCACCCCGGTGTGCCAGATGCTGAGCGCCAGCGAGGGCAACAGCATCGGCGCGAGGATCGCCAGCAACGCGATCGAACGGATACTGTCCCTCATGGCGCCAACGGTCCCTGTGCGTCGACCGCGCAGCATAGCGCGTCGACCGCAGGCTCAAGAAGGCGATGTTTCGCACACGAACGAAGGCCCCGGCGGTGCGCTGTGCAGGCGCATCGCCGGGGCCCGGGGGAGGCACGAGGCGGGACTCAGCTGGGCGCGACCGTCCGCTGCACGCTGGCGACACGGTCATCGACGTCCTGCGTCCCGGTCTCGCGCCGGTGCAGCCCGGCGAGGTTCGCATCGGCGATTTCCTGCACCGCCTTCGCGACCGCCTCGTCGCGGCACTTCAGCTCGTCGGCGCGTGCCGCGATGCTGCGTTCGACGCCGCGCCGGCAGGCGAGCTTCGCCGCATCCTCCAGGCGCTCGTACACGGCGCGCACGCCGTCGCTGGAAGCGAGTTCATCGATCTCGAAGCGTACCGTGACGCTGCGCGTGTCGCGGTCGGCGGCAACCGACGGCGACTCGTCGGCGCGTGCCACGCCGGCGACCAGGCTGGCCGCGAAGCCGATGGCGAAAAACAGTTTCGAGCTGCGAATCGTGTTCATCGTCGATCTCCTCGGGTGCCGTGGCACCCATTGATGGTGGGTTGCTGCCGTCGTGCTTTCCGTTCCCGGTCCGGGTGTCGTTCACGACGACCGTGAGTCCTTTATAGCGATCACGAAAATTTTCGCAGCCCTGCTGCGACGACCTGCCACCTGGCCGCGACGGAATGCAATCACGACGCCTGCAGATGCAGCGCGGCGCGGGTTCTGCTACAAACGCGACACCCGATCCGGACGACGTCGACGTGCCGCAACACCCCGGGACTATCCGCTCGCGCGTGTGGCGCACCGCCGCCGCGCTCACGATCACCGTGCTGCTCGCCGCACTGGCCGCGACGCTGTGGCTGCGCACGCACCCGCAGCACCTGCTCACGGCGCTGAACGCACGCCTTCCCGCGGGTGTCGCCGTACAGGAATTGCGCGGACTGTCGGCGTGGGCCGCCGGCGGGCGCATCGGCCGCCTGCGGCTGGAACTCGCCGGCACGACGGTGTCGATCGACGACGCGCGCTGGTACTGGAGCATCGCGAGCGTCTTTCCGCTGCGCATCGTTGCGGGCTCGCTGGCGATCACCGCGCTCGAGGCCCGGCTCGCGCCGGGCAGCGCTGCGGCGCGCGACGTGGCGCCGCTGCTGCCACGCTTCTGGACGCTCGGCTGGTGGCCGGCGCTCGCGCACTCGGGCGCCACGGTCGAACGACTGCGCCTCTTGCGCGACGACGGCACCGGACTGCTGGCGGGTGAGCTCGCGGTGGCCGACGCCGGAGCCACTGGCCACGCGTCGCTGCGTGCACCTTCCGGCGTCGCGGCGCAGTTGCACTGGCAACCGCTCGCGGACGAAGCGCGCGCCTGGCGTATCGAGTGGCAGGCCGATGCCGGAGGTGCCGCACACGGCACGCTCGATCTGCACGCCAATGCCGGCTCGGATGCGATCGCGTGGGCGCTGCAGGGAAAGATGCCGGTCATCGCCGCGGCCCCCGCGCTGAGCGAACTGGAACTCGAGGCCACCGGCAGCGCCGACCTGTTCGCCGCGATGGATCCGCTGCTGGTCGCGCGGATTGGCGCCGCGGCCACGCTGCAGACGCCGCTCGGAGCGGCGCGCACCCGCTGTGCCGGCACCCTCACGGCCGCGCAGTCGCTGGCGGCGGTGATAACGGTCGATGTCTGCGAGGCACGCCGGGATGCCGCCGAACTTGCGCTGCGCATGCCGCTGCTGCTCACGGTCGATGCCGCGTGGTCGGCCCGTTCGCTGGGAACCAGCGGCGGCTCGCTGCGCCTCACCGCACTGCCGGTGGGCGGGTGGGTTGTGCGGGATGCGCGTGTCGAGTCACCCGCCGCAACGCTATGGCAGGCCGGATCGACGACGCTCGCCACACCGGCCACGCAGTTCGCCATCGACCTCGCAGAGCCCACGCACGACGTCGGGCTGCGTCTGGAGGGCGACTCCGCTGCAGCGCGCTTCGACCTCGCGCAGCCGCGCGCCACCTTGCGCGCCTCGCTGCACGCGAGCCACCGAGCCGAACGCTTGCAGCAGCCGCTCGCTCTGCAGGCCTCGCTTGCCGCGCGCGACGGCACGCTGGCGGTCGAAGGCACCCTGGCGCACGCAGCGATCGGGCGCCTGCTGGGCTGGCAGCTGACGTACGCGAATAGCGAAGCCACGCTGGGCGGTGAGCTCACGCTCGACACGAGCGGGTGGCACTGGGGCAAGGGCCTGCTGCACACGCTGCTCGGCGAACGCCAGACACTGTTCGCTGGCGATCTGCGCGCCGGCACGCTGCGCGCGACGGCGCGCATCGACGGCACCACCCAGCGCCCGCGCGTTCGCCTGCAAGGCAGCGCGAGCGGCCTCGGTGGCACCTTCGGCCGCGCGGCCTTCATCGGACTGGAGTGCGCGCCGCTCAGCCTGGCATGGCGCGCCGCACGCCTGACGCTGCGCGAGGAAATCATTTGCGGCGCGCGCAGCGTCACCGCCGGCATCACCATCGATGCACCGCACGCCACGCTGCGCCAGACGGCTGCCGGCTGGCAACTGCACGATTTCGGCGCGACGTTGCTCGGCGGCAGCGTCACGGTGGCGGCCATCGATGTCGGCACCGCTGGCCCGCTCGACATCACCGCCAGCGTGCGCGGGATCGATCTGGCGCACATCGCGGCGCTGCTGGCGAAGCCGGAACTCGAGCTCGGCGGCCGGCTCGACGGCGAGTTGCCGCTGCGGCTCGCCAACGGCGCACCGACGCTGCACGGCGGCACCGTGCGCAGCGCCGGGCCCGGCGTGATCCGGTACCGCGGCGCCAGCGCGCCGGCGCAGGAGTCGGTGCAACTCGCGCTGACCCGCAAGGCGCTGTCGAACCTCGAATTCGACAGCCTGGAGGCCACGCTCGACTATGGCGCCGACGGCATGCTGGCCGTCGCCGCCGCGATCCGCGGCCGCAACCCCGATCTCGACACGAAGCGCCCGGTGCATCTCAATTTGACACTGGAGACCAACTTGCGCACCCTGATGCAGAGCCTGAGCGCGGCGGATCGCGTCAACGCCTGGCTGGAACAACGCCTGTAGGTTCGGCCTCCGGCCGAAGGAACGCGCGTCCGGTCAGCGACCGGATCCACGAAGAGGGAGAAGCCGATGCGCTTGCGTTACCTGATCGCCTCGCTGTGGCTGGTCGCCGTCACGGGCTGCACCCCCACCGTCAAGGTCGAGGCGCCGGACCAGCCGATCACCATCAACCTCAACGTGAAGATCGAGCACGAGATCCGGGTGAAGGTCGACCGTGAACTCGAGGACATGTTCGAGGAAGACAAGGGCCTGTTCTGAGCCACACCCGCCCAATGGAGACGCGCATGAGGAAGTTGCTGAAGATCCTGGTCGCCGGCGCAACGATCGCCGCCAGCGCCGCGGCGTTCGCGCTCGACATCCAGGAGGCCAAGAACGCCGGCTGGGTCGGCGAACAGCGCGACGGCTACGTGGGGCTGGTGGCCCCGTCGGCGCCCGCCGAGGCGCGCACGCTGGTCGCCGAGGTCAACGCCGCCCGGCGCGACAACTACCGTGCGATCGCCGGGCGCACCGGCGCCGAGCTGCGCGCGGTCGAACTGCTGGCGGCCGAGAAAGCGCTGCAGAAGACCCAATCCGGGCATTACGTGCAGACCGAGAACGGGGCCTGGACCAGGAAATGAGCCCCCGGCGTGGTCATCGCGCACCACGCTCTCTATAATCCCGCCACTTTTTTCACTCCCGGGCGCCGCACGCGGCGCCCGCTGCTGCCGGAGCGCCATGTTGATGGAAGATTCCTTCCGCGAGAGTTCGATCCGTTACCACACCCACCCCACGCCCGGAAAACTGGCGATCCAGCCAACGAAGCCGCTGGCCAACAAGCGCGACCTGTCGCATGCCTACTCGCCGGGAGTCGCCTATGCGTGCGAACTGATCGAGAACGATCCGGCGCAGGCAGCCGCGGTGACGGCACGCGGCAATCTCGTGGCGGTGGTCACCAACGGCACCGCGGTGCTCGGACTCGGTGACATCGGCCCGCTCGCCGGCAAACCGGTCATGGAAGGCAAGGCGGTCCTGTTCAAGAAGTTTGCGAACATCGACGTGTTCGACATCGAGATCGACGAGAAGGACGTCGACAAGCTGGTCGACATCATCGCCTCGCTGGAACCTACCTTCGGCGGCATCAACCTCGAGGACATCAAGGCGCCCGAGTGCTTCCTCGTCGAACAGCGGCTGCGCGAGCGCATGAAGATCCCGGTCTTCCACGACGACCAGCACGGCACCGCGATCGTGGCCGGCGCTGCGGTCTACAATGGGCTGCGCGTGGTCGGCAAGCGCATCGAGGACGTGAAGATGGTCGTCTCGGGCAGCGGCGCGGCCAGCATCGCCTGTGTCGACCTGCTGGTCTCGATGGGACTCGACCCGGCCAACGTGACGCTGGTCGACCGTTCCGGCGTGGTCTACGAGGGCCGCACGGAAGGCATGAACCCGTGGAAGCAGAAATACGCGCGCGTCACCACGCTGCGCACGCTCGACGAGGCGATGGAAGGCGCCGACATCTTCATGGGCCTGTCCGGTCCCGGTGTCCTGAAGGCCGCGTCGGTGAAGAAGATGGCACGCCAGCCGCTGATCCTCGCGATGGCGAATCCGACCCCCGAAATCATGCCCGAAGAAGCGCTCGCGATACGTCCGGACGCGATTCTCGCCACCGGACGCTCGGATTATCCGAACCAGGTCAACAACGTCCTGTGCTTCCCGTTCATCTTCCGCGGCGCGCTCGACTGCGGCGCGAGCACGATCAACGACGCGATGAAGGCGGCGGCGGTGAAGGCGATCGCGGGACTCGCCGAGAAGGAAGTGCCGAACGAGGTGGTGCAGGCCTACGCCGGCGAAACGCTCAAGTTCGGTCCCCAGTACCTGATCCCCAAACCCTTCGATCCGCGCCTGATCGAGGACGTGCCACTCGCGGTCGTGAAGGCGGCGATGGAAAGCGGGGTCGCGACGCGTCCGATCGCCGACTTCGAGGAGTACCGCCGACGCCTGCACAGCTTCTCGAACCGCTCCGGCCTGTTCATGCAACCGTGCATCGACGTCGCACGCGACCACCGTGCCCGCATCGTCTATGCCGAGGGCGAGAACGAGGACGTGCTGCTGGCCGTGCAGTCGGTGGTCGACGAGGGGGTCGCCGAGCCGATCCTGATCGGTCGTCCCGACGCGATCCGCGCCCAGATCGAACGGTTGTCCATGCACATCCGGATCGGCGTCGACGTGCAGGTCATCGACCCCGAGGAAGCCGACAACCACCCCGAGTACTGGCAGGCATACCACCGTATCGTCGGTCGCCACGGAGTGTCGGTCGAAGCCGCGCGGATCGCGATGCGCACGCAATACTCGGCGCTGGCCGCGGTACTGGTGGCACGCGGTGAGGCCGACGGCCTGATCTGCGGCAAGGTCGGTGCGTTCAGCGATCATCTGCGCACGATCCGCAGCGTGCTCGCCAGCGGCAGCGACCAGCGCCACGTCTCGTCGCTGTGCGCGCTGCTGTTGCCCGAAGGCCCGATTTTCATCGCCGACGCCTTCCTGACGGTCGACCCGACCGTGGAACAGGTGGTCGCGACGACGCGCGCCAGCATCGAGATGGTGCGCCACTTCGGCATCACGCCGCGGGTGGCGCTGCTGGCGCATTCGAACTTCGGCACCTCGCAGGCGCCGTCGGCGATCAAGATGCGCCGCGCGGCACAGATACTGCGCGAACAGTTGCCGGAGGTGCAGATCGACGGCGAGATGCACTCGTTCACCGCGATGAACGAGGCGTTCCGCAAGACGATCTACGAGGGCGCCAACCTGAGCGGCAGCGCGAATCTGCTGATCATGCCGAACATCGACGCGGCGAACATCACGCTCGGCATGATCCGTGCGCTGACCGACGCGCTGCTGATCGGACCGTTGTTCACCGGCCTCAGCAAACCGGCCCACGTGGTGATCCCGTCGGTGACCTCACGCGGCATCTTCAACATGACGGCGTTCACGTCGGCCGAGATCCATCGCCAGCGCGAACGCGGCGCGTAGGTTCGGCCTGTGGCCGAACGATTCATGTCCGGGCACAGCCCGGACCTACGCGAGTGCGGCCAGGTCGGCATCGACCATCGCGGCGACCTTGAAACCCGAATCCACGGCCTGGTGGGTGCCCGAGCCGGTGCCGCCTGCGTCGCAGCCGACCAGATACAGGCCGGCGAGCGGCGTGCGCGCAGCGGGCTTCGATCGCCCCACCTGCCCCACCACCTGCGCCAGCCCGACCGCCTCGCCGCCGGCCCCGGGCACCACGGAGTCGCGGCTCAGGCCCGAGACCTGCTTCGGCCCGTACGTCTCCTTGCGCAGCACATGGCGGTCGAGTTCGGGCCACAGCTCACGAATCACCTCGTCGGCGCGCCGGATCGCTTCGCGCCAGTTCGTCGATTCCGGATCCGCCGAGCAAAACACCTGGCAGTTCGCGACCTGGTGGCCGGGAACCGCGACCAGCGAGGGATCGAACTCGGACGCGACGTCGATCGCGATCAGCGGCACGTCGGGCCATTCCCCGCGCTCCATGCGCGCGAAGCGCTCGTCGTCGAGCCAGCTCTGGTCGGAGAAGATGGGGATCAGCGCCGCGTCGAACACGCGCGCGTCGAGCACGTAACGGTAACCGGCAATCGACCACGAGGGCTCCAGCGTTTCCACTCGGCGCACGTAGTCCGCGGGAAAATGCTCGCGCCCGGCGAGCGCGAGCACCGTCGGCTGGATCCCGGCTCCGGACACCACCGCGCGCGCGCGGATCACCCCGTCGGCGGTTTCCACGCCGACCGCGCGACCGTTCTCCACCACGATCCGCGTGGCGCGGCACTTGCTGCGGAACACGCCGCCGCGCTCGGCCACCACCTCCGCGCAGACCTCCGCCACGCGACCGTAACCGCCCACGTGGTAGCGCCCCGCGCCACCCAGCGCCTGCGCGCGCAACACGGGAATCGCCTCCGATGCCGCGATGCGGTCGACCGGCGCCACGAACAGCGTGTTCAGGTTCATGCAGATCTGCGCCTCGAGCGCCGGATGCAACCCGAATTGCCGCATCCAGCCGAGCATGCCGACGTCCTCGAGCCCGGCGAGCGCCGCATCGTCGAGCGTGAACAGCGCACCGTAGTAGTTGCCGAGCGCCTCCAGCTCGGCATCCTCGACACCATAGACACGCTTCGCGTTGGCGATCTCCTGCGGCGTGCCGGCAGCGATCAGCGGCGCGCGCATGCTGCGCCAGCTGCCGTCCGGGGCCTTGTAGTGCACCGCGGCCGCCTCGCCCTGCGGCACCACGAACTGCACCCGGTCGGCGACGCCGAGGCGCTCCACGAGTTCGTGGAAACGCGAATTGAACGCCGGGATGCCGACCGCGCCGAACATCTCGAAGCGGTAGCCCAGCCGCTCGGTGGTCTGCGCCTTGCCGCCGGCGCGCGCGGTCTTGTCGATCAGCGCGACCCGCCGTCCCGCATGGGCGAGCAGCGCCGCAGCGGTTGCACCGCCGAATCCTGCTCCGATCACGCAGACGTCGTACTCGTCCATCGCAGTGCCTCCCCGGCTGATAGCGGGACCGATTATCCCGCCGCGGAACGATTCGCGTGATTACGATTTGCTCAGATCGGACCCGGCCGCTCGCTCACAAGATCACCGGAGCGTCGCCCAGCGTGTTCCTGCCGACACCCGGATAATGACTTTCCAGGAGAGCACCGACTGCAGCGATCGCCCCGAGCGCACCGCGGTCGAAGTCGCCGGCACCAAACGCGCGTTCCATGGCGGCGCAGATCGCCTCCCAGCGCGCCGGATCGACGTGCGCCGCGATACCCCGATCGGCCACGATCTCCACGTCGCGATCCGCGAGCAGCACGTAGATCAGCACCCCGTTGTTGTGCTCGGTGTCCCAGACGCCCAGTTCGGCGAACACCTGCAGCGCGCGCTCCCGCGCACCCAGCCCGCGCCACAGCGCCGAGGGATCGAGCGCGCTTTCCACCGCGACACAGATCTGGCCACGATGCCGGCTCTCCGATGCCGCGATCGCCGCCTCGATCGCGTGCAGCGCGGCCGGCGGCAACACACGACGCAACCGCCACGGCGGCAGCAGCAGATGACGCAATGCACGCCGCACCCTGCTCACCATCGTCCCGACGCGCCTCCGCCGCCGAAGCCACCACCGCCGCCGCCGAACCCGCCACCACCGGAGCCACCGCCACCGAATCCGCCCCCGCCGAAACCGCCGCTGGACCAGCGCCCGCCCCTGCCACTGCCGGGCAGCAGCACGAACAGGAAGGCGAACAGCCCGATGAACAGCGCGATCACGGCGACCCCGAACACCAGCCACGCGACCGCCGCCATCACGCCACCGGCAATGCAGGCCCCGACCAGACGCCCGAAGACCCGGCGCAGCACCGCACCCAGCGACAGCAGCGCGAAGAACACGACCATCACCAGCTCGGGCGAGCGTGCCGAGGGTCCGGCCGCGGGTGGCGGCGGCAGCG
>CAUJIL010000216.1 GCA_963204845.1 Pseudomonadota bacterium
GCCGGTGGTGGCGAGGAGCAGATCGTCAGCGACGGCGGCTATTACCACGCCGAGTTCGCGCGCACCCCGGCGGGCTGGCGCGTCGCTCGACTGGCGGGCGGCATCGTCTGGTGGAGCGGTTCGGTGCCCGATCACCTGCCGTGGTGGGGTGTCGACGGCGATCGCTTCGGACAGTGATCAGCCGCAGGTGATGCCGCCGTCCATCGGGACGATCTGCCCGACCATGTAGCGGCCCTCGTCGGACGCCACGAAGGCGATCAGACCGGCGATCTCGGCGGGTTCCGCGTAACCCAGCGGCGAGGTCCCCTGCGCGAACTCCTCGATGCGCGCTCCCTCGGGCAGGGCCCAGGAGGAAAGCATCGGCGTGCGCATGCCGCCCGGCGCGATGGCGTTCACGCGGATGCCGCGCGAGCGGTACTCGACGGCCAGGGCGCGCGTCAGGTTGATCACGCCACCCTTGGAGGCGCAGTAGGCCGCCGCGTACGGCTGGCCCAGCAGCCCGGAGTTCGACGCCACGTTGACGATCACGCCCCGCCCTGCCGCAAGCATTGCCGGCAGCACGGCCCGGCACATCAGGAAGGTACCGGTCAGGTTCACGTTCAGGATGCGCTCCCAGTCCTGCTGTGTTTCGCATTCGCTGCGCGCGAAATGGCCGATGCCGGCGCAGTTCACCAGCACCTCGGGAGTGCCCATCGTGCCGACGATCGCCGCGATCACCGGCTCGACCGACTCCCAGCGCCCGATATCGACCCGATGAAAGCTCGCCGGAGCACCACCGGCCCGGATCTCGGCCGCCGCCGCCTCCCCCGCCTGCGCATCGATATCGATCAGGGCGACGCGGGCGCCCTCCTTGGCCAGGCACACGGCCGTCGCGCGTCCCAGTCCGGAGGCGGCACCGGTGACCACCGCGAGCCGGTCACGGAAACGTGTCATGCGAGCATTCCTCCCGTTCACCAGTGGCGCGCCGCGCGGTCCGCCGAGCGTGGATCCTCAGCCGCGCGGGCGCAAGTCCAGCGCGGCCAGCAACAGCGCACCGACGGCCAGCGCCGCCGCGAAGGACCACAGCATCGTCAGGTAGCTGCCCGTCGCATCGAAACTGATGCCGGCCAGCGCGAAACCGCCGGTGACCAGCAGCGTGATCAGCGGCGCCATCGCGCCCATCACGCGCCCGTAAGCGGCCAGGCCGAACACCTGCGGCAGCAACGCGCCCCAGGTCGGCGAGGTCGCGCCGCTCGCCATGCCGATCGCGAGCATCGCGCACAGCACCCCGGCGCGCGAGGGAACCAGCGCGAGCAGCATGACGCCGCCGAACATCAGCAGCAACGCACTCAGCAGCAATTTCCTCTTGTCGAAGCGATCGGCCGCATGGCCGAACAGCAGCTTGCCGATGACCCCGCCCACCGGAGAGGCGATCAGCAACCCGGCGGCATCGTTGGCCGGCAACCCGACGCTGACCAGGTACGGCGTGAAATTCGCGAGTACGCCCGCGATGGTGCAGAACGACAGTCCGACCGGAATCCCGATCAGCCAGTATTCGCGCCGGACGAGGATCGCGGCGAATCCGTTGCCGCCGCCCGGTCCCGACGTCGTCGGGCGCGCCTGGGCATCCGGGCGCGGCACGCCACGAATCGCCAGCCACAGCACGGGCAGCAGCACCAGCAGCAGCGCCGCGGCGTAGATCTGCACTCCGCCGCGCCAGCCGAACTGCTCGAGCAGGTACACGAACGCGGGCGGCGCCAGGAAGCCGCCGAGCGAAGGTCCGAGCGCGGCGATGCCGAGCGCCCGGCCGCGCGTGGCGACGAAACAGCGCGACACCAGCGGATTGATCAGCAGCACCCCGAGCAGGTTGTTCGGCAGCGCCATGGTGAGCGCGAAGACCGCGATGAACACTCCGATCCCCGGACTCGCCGACAGCAGCCACAGGCCGCCGGCGTAGACCAGCGTGGCGGCGCACATCAGCAGGCGCGGCGGGTGGCGATCGACCAGGGTGCCGAGCAGCGGTGCGAGCAGGAAGCCCGCCAGCGTGGAGGCGGTCATCGCGTACATCACTTCGGCACGCGTGGCGCCGAATTCCGCCTGCAGCGGCAGGACCAGGAAACTGAATGCGTAGCTGTAGAAGCCGATGGTGAACATCTGCGCCAGCATCGCGCCCGCCACCACCGGCCAGCGTGACGGGGCATCGTGCGCTGCCGTCGCGATCGCTTGCTCCCCTGGCCCCGATTCAGGTTCCACCGCGCCTCCCGATGCGATCGACCAGCTCGCGCAAACGCGCGAGCAACAGATACGGCACCGTGTGCCAGCGCACGGCGCGGCGGCTCGGGCGATCGCCCAGGCAGCGCTCGCGCAGCCGTTGCATTTCCTCGAAACCGACGCCGGCCAGCTGGCTGGAGGTCTTCTGCTCGGGGTGCACGCGGAACAGTCCCAGGAAGGCCGGGATGTGGCGCACGTCCAGCCCTGCAGCCGAGAAACGCAACAGCAGGTCCCAGTCCATCGCAAAGCGGAAGCGCTCGTCGAGCCGCGCGTCAACGCGCTCCCACGCCCCACGCCGCCAGTACAGCGTTTCCTGCGGCACGTAATCGGCCCAGCGCAACACCCGCGGCGAGTGGTACGGAATCGTCCAGCGCCCGACTTCCATCCCGGTGTCGTCGATCAGGATGCGGTTGCCGTACACGACCTGACAGGACGGATGTTCGATGAAATGGCGGGCGACGCGGTGCAGCGCGCCGGGCGCGGCCAGGTCGTCGGAATTGAGCCATGCCATGACATCGCCCGTCGCGTGTGCGAAGCCCTTGTTGAGCGCCGCCGTCTGCCCTCCGTCGGGTTCGCTGACCCACCAGGCGAGGTGGTGTTCGTAGCGGCGGATCACCGCCAGCGTGTCGTCGGTCGAGCCGCCATCGACGACGATCAGTTCGAGACGCGGATAGCGCTGCTCGATCAGCGATCGCAACGTCGCCTCGATAAAGGCGCCCTGGTTGAACGAAGGGACCACGATCGAGATCAGCGGGATCGGCACCCCGTCCGCTGGCAACTCGTCCCGGCCCGCGGGCAACGCCAGCGGACGCGGCGCGTGCGTCGCGAGTTGCCCGATGCCGGGCCTCAGAAACCGCAACACCCCCATCCACCGTGCTCCGTCGTGGCCGGTCAGTCGAAGACCTTGCCGGGGTTCATGATTCCCGCCGGGTCGAATACCCGCTTGATCGCGCGCATCGCCTCGATCTCGGCCGCGCTGCGCGAGTACGCGAGCAGGTCCTTCTTCAGCAGGCCGATGCCGTGTTCGGCCGAGACGCTGCCGCCGCAGCCGGCCACCAGATCGGCGATTCGCTGCGAACCGGCGGAGCACAGGGCTGCGAAGCCGGCATTGTCGGCATGCTCCGGCCGCAGCACGTTCAGGTGCAGGTTGCCGTCGCCGATGTGCCCGTACCACACCACCTCCAGCCCGGCGTACTCACGCTCGACCAGCGCCTGCGCGCGTTCGATGAAGCCGGGCAACTGCGGCACGCGCAGCGCGATATCGTTCTTCCATGGATGCCAGCGCGCGAGCGTCTCCGACATCGCCTCGCGCAGCCGCCACAACTCCTGCGCCTGCCCCAGCGTCTGCGAGAGTACACCGTCGAGCACACGACCCGCGTCGACCAAACGATCGAGCGCCGCCAGCGCGGATTCGCGCTGCTCCTGCTCATCGAACTCGAGCAGCACGTAGAACGGGGCGGTCGCCGCGAGCGGCGTGCATACCCCGAGCGCCTGCAGCACGCGCTGCAGGCCGTTGTGGCCGAAGAACTCGAAGGCGTTCGGCACCAGCGCCGCGCGGATCGTGTGCAGCACCTCCAGGATCGAGGCGAAGTCGGGCACCGCGAGCAGCATCACGGCCGGTGTGCCCGGCGGCGGGTGCAACGCCAGCGTCACGGTGGTCACGATGCCCAGGATTCCCTCCGAGCCGACGAACAGGTGGCGCAGGTCGAGTCCGGTGTTGTTCTTCACCAGCCCGCGGTTCAGTTCCATGGCCTGGCCGCGACCGTCGACCACACCCAGGCCGCGCACCTGCTCGCGCGTCATGCCGTAGCGGATCACGCGGATGCCACCGGCATTGGTCGCGACGTTGCCGCCGATCTGGCTCGATCCCGCGGACGCGAAATCCACGCCGTAGAACAGCCCCGCCGCGGCGGCGTGGCGCTGCACATCGGCTGTGACCATGCCCGCCTCGACGGTGAGGGTCCGCTCCACGGGATCGATCGCGAGCAACCGGTGCATGCGTTCCAGCGACACCACGATCTCGTCGTGCGCCGCGAGCGCGCCGCCGCTCAATCCGGTGCGGCCTCCCGAGGGCACCAGCGGCCAGCACGCGCGGCGCGCGAATTCGACGATCGCGCGCACCTCGTCGCCCGTGCGCGGCAGCGCGACACAGGCCGGGCGCGGCGCGGCCAGCGCGGTGCGGTCGGTGCCGTAGCGCGCCGCCGCCGGCGGATCGTCGAGCACGGCATCGGCGCCGAGCATCTCGCGCAGGCTGCGTGCGACGGCGGCGGGAGTGGCGGGCATGGGGTGGAGTGCTCGTTGTGTATCGGAAGCGGTCCGGGCGCATTATAGTGACTGCCACGGTGGATCCGCAGGAGCGCAACCCATGGATCGACGCGAATTCGTGTTGGGCAGTGCCACGCTCGGCGGCGCATCGGTGTTGCTGGCTTCCGCAGCCGCCGGCGCGGCGCCGCTGGCGACGGCCAACGGCGGCGGCAGCGCCGCCGCGGTCGCGTTCAGCGCTCTGCTGCAGGAACTGGCGGCGGTGCAGGCCGAGTACCTGTCGCCACGCTACGGGATCACGCGGGTCGAGGACCTCGCCGAAGGCCAGCGGCTCCTGCTGCATCTGCTGAACACCGCGCTCGACTTCTGGCTCGAGGCCGACCCCGAGCGCCCGGTCTGGACCGCGTACCAGGCGCCGACGCGCAAGCTGCTCGGCGACAACCCCGATGCGCTCTACTACTTCACGCCGGTGCGCGGCGATCGCGGCTACCGGATCCGCGGCAACCTCGCCGGTGCGACCTTCACCTCGTTCACGGTCGAGGGCGGCAGCGCGGCGGGCGCGGCCGCAGGACGTTCGACGGCCGCGCTCGACGACACCGGGATGGACGTGGCGGTGGACGGCAGCTTCGAGATCATCGCCTCGGTCACCCGCCCTGCCAATGGGAACTGGTTGCCGCTCGCGGCCGATTCGGGGCAGATCACGACGCGGCACTATTTCGAGAGCCGTGACTACGTCGCGAACCGGCGTGGCTTCGAGATCCCGCTGACTATCGAGCCGCTGGATCCCGTGCCGCCGGCCAAGGCTCCGGACGATGCGGAGATCGCGCGCCGGATCGGCGACGTGGCGCGTTTCGTGCGCGCGATGATGCACCTGACGCTGGGCAGCGCGGCCTCGGCCGAGGCGCGTCCGGCGTGGTTCTCGACGGTGCCGAACAGCTTCACTCCGCCGCAACGCTGGAGCAGCGAGACCGGTTACGGCAACCTGCATGCGCACTACTGCGCCGCGCCGTTCGTGCTGATGCCCGACGACGCATTGCTGATCGAAGGCGAGTTGCCGCCGTGCCGCTTCGCGAACGTGGTGCTGTGGAACCGCTACATGCAGAGCTTCGACTACACGCGGCGACGCGTGTCGCTGAATCGCGCGCAGATGACGCTCGGCGACGGCGGCAGCTACCGCATCGTCGTCGCGCACCGCGATCCGGGGCTGCCGAACTGGCTGGACACCGAGGGGCGCGCAAGTGGCCTGATGTACTGGCGCTTCCTGCTCGCCACTGCCGACGTGCCCACGCCCCGCGCACGCGTGGTGAAATTCGCCGACCTCACGTAGGTTCGGCCTGCGGCCGAACAATGCATGTCCGGGCGCAGCCCGGACCTACGGGCGGCACGTCCGACGTGTGGCATGTGCCCGTAGGTTCGGCCTGCG
>CAUJIL010000217.1 GCA_963204845.1 Pseudomonadota bacterium
CACCCGTTCTCCGACGGCAACAAGCGGATCGGCTCGTTCCTGTTCGTGGACTTCCTGAACCGCAACGGCCGGCTTTTCCAGGGCGGCGAAGCGGTGATCAATGACGTAGGGCTCGCGGCGCTCGCGCTGCTCGTCGCCGAGCGCGGCGACCCGAACTATCATGACGTCGTCCTGGAAGGACGATTGCGCCGGGCACTCGCGCGATTGAACCCCGCGCTGCCGGCCGAGGCGCTCGAAGACGCCGTTCGCAAGCTGACGCGGCTGGATGCGCCGACGCTCATGGAGCGCAACCGCGCGGCGCATCGCATGCTGGTGAGCGGCGTGACGGTGGAATACCGCCGCGCCGATGGCTCCATCGCGGGCGACCAGGCGTCGGCCCAGCCACGGCAGGCACGCGCGGTGGTGCTGCAGATGAAGGACTACCTCAAGGCACTGGGCGACGCCAGGGCTTACCCTGTGTTGATCGTCGAACGCCCTGCCGACGAGGGCATTCTTGCGGATCGCGATGAGGCCGCACCGGGGATCTGGTGCACCGGTTTGGCGCAGACCTACCTCGATCTCTGTGCCTCCGGCGAGCGTGGTGTTGAAGCCGCCGAGCATCTGCGGCTGACGCGCATTGCGCCACTCTGGAAGGCGGTGGCATGAACCCGCCGGACGTCGCCCGTGACCATGACGAGCGCGGCGCCGCAGCGGCTTCGTCGGTGCTGGTCGAACTGGGACAGGTGCTGGGCGCCTACCGGCGGAAGTTCGTCATCGTCGGTGGTGCCGTGCCCTGGTTGCTTATGCCAGAGGTACGGCCATCGCATGTCGGTACCCCCGACATCCTGACCCGGCCCGCGCCGGAACTCGGCACGCGGCGGGGTGTCAGGCGCATCGAGTTTTCGAACAATTGCTCCAGTGGACCTTTCGGTGCTACCTTGGTGTCACCATCTGCGGAGTGCACAGACATGTCGACTACCTCGCTGAAGCTTCCTGAAGAGCTGAAGCAACTCGCTGCAACGGCGGCAAGACAGCAGGGCGTTACACTGCATGCGTTCATGGTCGATGCCATTCGCGCCGCCGCCACCAACGCGGAGCGGCGGGCACAGTTCGTTGCCGACGCAGTCGGCGCGAGAAAGGACGCGATGGAATCCGGCAAGGGGTACGAGGCCGCCGAAGTACATGCGTATCTCCAAACGCGTGCACAGGGCCGTTCCGCCAGAAAGCCAAGGGCCAAAGCGTGGCGCGCCTGATTTACGCCGAACGAGCGCTTTCCGATCTGGCGCGGCTCGTGGATTTTCTGGTGCAGACTGAACCTGGTGCAGCGATGGAAGCGGTAGACCTCATCACCGAGGCGGTGCAGGTGCTGGAGAATCATCCGCTGATTGGGCGTTCCGCGGAGCTGGGGTTGCGGGAGCTCGTGATTTCCCGTGGAAAATCCGGTTATATCGCGCTGTACAGCTATGAGCCGGAGCAGGACACAGTGCTTCTGCTTTCGGTAAGACATCAACGCGAAGCTGGCTTCGTGCCGCATTGACCCTCACTCTGCCTCTGACCGCTGAGACGTGGAACTCATGAGACAATGTCCATGACGCGACCATTGGCGCATCATGGCGAACGGCCATCTATACAGCGTTGGGCGTCAATCGCAGTGTCGTCTTTTTTGCGTTGCATTTCACTATTTATGTAGATACACTAACTCAGTGGCAACAAGCTACGATCCGATAAAGCGTGAAGCAGCGCTTGCGACTCGAGGCTTGGACTTCGAGGATGCCCAGCATGTCTTCGACGGCCCCAACTTCGAGGTCGAAGATGTGCGCAAGGACTACGGCGAAAGACGATTCATCTGCTTCGGCATGCTCAGTGACCGTATGGTTGTTGTCGGTTACACGCCGCGTGGCGCGGATCGCCATGTATTTAGCATGAGGAAAGCAAATGACCGCGAGAAAGCGCGTATCGCGCCACTCCTTGGGCTCTGACCTCGCCCGTGTCGCGTCCCACGTGATTCAGCCGGAAGAGTATGAAGAGCTTCCGGAGCTGACAGACGAGATGCTTGCCCGTGGCAAGGTCAATAGAGGTGGACGTCCACGTTCGGCGAATCCGAAGCGGCTCATCTCTATCCGTCTGACCGAAGACGTAATTGAACGTTGGCGCGCCACAGGGCCAGGGTGGCAGACTCGAATGGCTGAAAAGCTTACCAAGTCTGCACCGAAGTGACGCCCAACCAGCGGATCCAGCCGACGTCCGTTTCGTCGCGTCGATCCTCGCCGGCCGCGGCTGATCCTTGTCGTTAGATTCACCGGAGGCAATCCGTGTACACCTGCGGCAGTATGTGCAAAATTTGCACATACTGCCGCAGACGGGGCCGTGTCAGGAGAGAGTTGGCCGGAGGTCGTGGTTTGCGTTATACGCAAAATCGACCCTCACTCCTCATGCCGGTCCCGTGACGGCACCCGGTACAGCCACGTCGCGAGCGCCACGCCGAACAGCGCCAGCGCGAGCTGCAGCCAGCGCGGCTCGACGAAGAACACGATCGAGACGGTCAGCGTGGTGCTCATCAGCACGATCGCCACGATCTTGGTCCGCCACGGGATGCTGCCGTACTCGTTCCATTCGACGATGATCGGTCCGAACAGCGGGTGCGCGAGCAGCCAGTCGTGAAAGCGCAGCGAGCCGCGCGCGAAGCAGGCCGCCGCGAGCAGCACGAACGGCGTGGTCGGCAGCACCGGCAGCACCACGCCGGCGATGCCTAGCCCGAGCGCAATCACGCCGAGCACGATGAACAGCGCGCGCACGGTGCGCGAGGAATGGAGCCGGTCGCTCATCGCGATGCGCCGTCCGCGTGTCCGCTCGCCTGCAGCACTTCGGGTTCGATCGCCAGCGCGCGGCTCGCGTCGCTCAGGTAGACCTGCCGGTCCTGGATGGTGCACTGCAGGCGCATGTTGCGCTCGGCGAACGCCGCGAGCGCGCGCGTCGTCTCGCCGGGCAGCGCGAGCACCTCGAGTTGCGGCAGCCGCGCCAGTGCCTCGCGGTTGCGCTCCCACCAGACCTCGATCGCACGTGCGCCGTAGGCCAGCACCACCACGCGTTCGGCGCGCCCGGCGGCGCGGCGCAGCCGCCGCTCCTCGGGCAGGCCCACGTCGAGCCACAGGCGGATCGCGCCGGTGTCGTCCTTCAGCGAGAGGTCGGGTTCCTCGTCGGCGGATATGCCGCGGCCGAATTCCAGCCTGTGGTCGGCATGCAGCGCGAACGCGAGCACACGCACCATCAGCCGCTCCTCGGTTTCCGAGGGGTGGCGCGCCAGCGTCAGCGTGAAGGATTCGTAGATGCCGCGGTCGACGTCGGCCACGTCGAGCTCGAGGCGGTGGATGGTGGATTTCAGTGCCATGCGTTCAGCGTTCCCGGCGGCAGCGGCTGAGCCGCCATTCGCCGGCCGTGATCGCCCAGCGCTCATGGTCGCGCCAGCGCCCGTTGATCTTCATGTAGCGCGTGCACAGTCCCTCGTGGCGCAGTCCCAATGAGGCGGCCAGTGCGCGCGAGGCGGTGTTCGCGGGCTGGATCGCGGCTTCGAGCCGGTTCAGCCCGTGCTCGCGGAACGCCAGCGTGATCACACGACGCACCGCCTCGCGCATCAGTCCGCGCCCGGCATGGGGGGCGAAGGCGTAGTACGAGAGCTGCGCGCTCTGGTAACCGCCGCGCAGCACCTCGCCGAGGTTGACCACGCCGGCCAGTGCGCTGTCCTCGACCAGCACCAGGTGCCCTATGCAGCGCCCGGCCTCGATGCGTTCCAGGTACGCGCGGTAGGCGCTGCGCGTGTCCGGCGGTTCGACCCAGCGCGCGTGCAGCGCGCGGCTGTTCTCCACTGCCGCCAGGAACGCCCGCGCGTGCGCAGGCTCCGGCACCGCGAGCTGCAGGGGCGGGCGTGCGGCGCGGGCAGGGCGAAGGCGGCGGGCGGTGCTGGGCATCGTGGGCGGCGGTTCGGTACGGGTTGCGTGGGCCGGTGCGGGTGCGGCTATGGTAGCGGCGCCGCGCGGACGCCGGAAGGCGGGCGGGCGCCGGGCTCTCAGGTCAGCTCGATGCCGTACCGGCGCAGCAGCACCGCCAGCAGCCCGAAGCACGCCCCCGTGATGACCACGCAGGTCAGCAGCGTTGGCCAGAATCCCAGCCGCGCGAGCAGCGCCGGGAACACCAGGAACATCGGCAGCGTGGGCAGGACGTACCAGAACGTGTACCACGCGTGATTGGCGATCTTCGAGGGTGGCTGGTGCTCGACATACAGCCAGATCAGCGTGAGCACCGTGACCAGCGGCAGCGCGGCCACCACGGCGCCGAGCCGGTCGCTCCTCTTGGCGAGTTCCGATACGGCAACCACGACGGCGGCGGTGATCAGGTACTTGGTCAGGATCCATGTCATGCGAGCGGTGCTCCGGTGGCAGATGCCCGGCGATTGTTGCACGCGGGGAGCGCCACGGGTGTTCCGCAGCACAGGCCGTCGCGGTGCGCGCGTGTCAGCGCAATCGGCTGGCTCTTGAGTCATGCCCTGCATCGGTCTTATCGTGGGGCGTTTTCACGCGGGGCGAGCGGCATGACAGATGATCCACGGCAGACAGAGTCGATGCTCGATGCGGCGCTCGCCGATCGGCTGGCCGCCGGGGCCATCACGGTGCCGGTGCTGCCGGCGGTGGCGTGCGCGGTGCTCGCGCTGCTCGATGACCCCGACGCCGACGGCGCGGCGATCGCCGGCACGATCCGCAACGATCCCGCGCTCGCCGGCCACGTGATGCGGGTGGCGAACTCGCCGTTGCTGCGCGGCGGCGCGCCGATCGTCTCACTGCAGCAGGCAATCGCGCGGCTCGGGATCCGCCGTGTCGGCGAGATCGCGCTGGCGGCCTGCCTGGGTCCGCAACTGTTCAAGGCGCCCGCGTACGCGCGGCTGATCGATGCGCTGTGGACGCGCTCGCTGGCCACCGCGCTGTGGGCGCGCGAGATCGCGCGACACCTGCGCTCGAACGTCGAGGTCGCGTTCCTGTGCGGCCTGCTCGCGCGGATCGGGCATCCGGTGGTGTTGCAGGCGATCCAGGAACTGCAGTCCGGCGGCCGTGAGGCGCCGGACGAGGCGGGCGTGGTGCGCCTGCTCGAGCGCCACGGAGCGGCCGCGGGCCGGCTGCTGGCCGCGGCGTGGCACCTTCCCGAAGCGGTGGCGCAGACGATTGCCCACATCGACGATTGTGCCCGCGCGAGTTCGGCGGCCGACCTGGTCGCGCTGGTGGCGGTGGCCGATACGTTCCCGGCCGAGCCTATGCCCGACGCGGCGGCCGAGGCGGCGCGGCTGGTCGGGCATCCGGCGATCGAGGCGATCGACCTCTACCGTGCCGACGCCGAGGAGTTGCTGCAGCGCGCCGACACGGTGCTGCAGACACTGGCGGAGATGCGCGTGTGAGCGAACACCAGGTCGATCTGCTGGTCATCGGCAGCGGACCCGCCGGCCAGAAGGCGGCGATCCAGGCGGCGAAGGGCGGCTGGCGCGTGGCGTTGGTCGAGGGCGACCGGCGGCTCGGCGGCGCCTGCGTCTACCGCGGCACGATCCCGAGCAAGACGCTGCGCGAGAGCGCGCTGCGGCTGCGCCAGGCGCGACAGCTCGGTGGCGTGCATGCCAGCGCGTGCCCGGCGGGGCAGGAGATGGCCGCGCTGATCCGCAACCTCCAGAACGTGACCGGCGCGCACGACGGCTTCATCCGCGCGCAGCTCGAGCGCAACGGCGTGCAGTGCGTGCACGGACGCGCGCGCTTCGTGGCGCCGCGGCGCGTGCGCGTCGAGGGCCTGCGCGGCGAGGTGGCGGTCTGGCAGGCCGCGCACGTGATCATCGCGACCGGTTCGGTGCCGCGCCACGCCGACGGCGTGCCGGTCGATCACGAGCACGTGCTCGACAGTGATTCGGTGCTGTCGATGCTGTACCTGCCCGAGTCGCTGCTGGTGCTCGGCGGC
>CAUJIL010000218.1 GCA_963204845.1 Pseudomonadota bacterium
GTCCCCGTAGGTTCGGCCTGTGGCCGAACAGTGTCCCCGTAGGTTCGGCCTGTGGCCGAACAGTGTCCCCGTAGGTTCGGCCTGTGGCCGAACAATGTACGGGCACAGCCCGGACCGACAGTCGCCTGGCCCGATCGCCGCGCTGCGCTTGATCATAGACGCCCGCCGCGGACGGGTCAGCCGCCGGACGTGGCCTTCTCCAACCGCACCCAGATCCCCGAGAGGTGCGACATCGCCGAGAGCGGGTCGATGTTCTCGCGCCCGTCGCCGGCCAGCCAGTTCGAGTTCACGCCCGGGTGCCTGCGCGCGTGCGAAAGCCCCTCGGCGTCGCGATGCCCCCAGCACTGCGGGATCGCGATAGTGCGCGGCATGATCTCGTCGCTGATGCGCACCGGGATCTCGATGCGCCCGAAATCCGAGCGCACCACCAGCGCGTCGCCGTTGGCCACCGCCAGCTCCGCCGCGTCGCGGGGGTGCAACCAGGCGTAGTTGGTCTCGTCCTTGACCAGCCGCGGCACGTTGGCCGAGGCGGAGTTCATGCGCTTGATCTCGCGCTTGCCGATCAGCTTGAACTCGCCGACGCGCCGGCACTCCTCGTCGTAGCGTTCCGCGGCGTGCGTGGCGAAGCGCCCGGCCCACGCGGCGGGTGCGAGGTCCACCTTGCCGTCGGCGGTCAGCACGCGGTCGGTACCCAGGAAATTGCCGCCCGCGTTGGGCGGCAGCAGCATTCCGTGCGGGTGCTCGCGCCGGAAGATCGCGCGCCCGGGCAGGCCGCCCTTTTTCAGCATGCCATCGATGAGTTTCTCGGGCGTCAGCGCCAGGCGCCGCAGCCAGGGCCGCCGCGCGCAAGCAAGCCGCGTGTTCAGCCGCAGCAGCGCCGCCAGCGGCCGTTTGCCGAACATCGTGATCCCCGCGGCCTCGGCGAGGCGGCTATAGATCCACCACTCGTGGCGCACCTCCGGGGGCGCCTCGACGACCGCGTCGGTGTAGGTCATGTACGGTACCGGCGTGTTCGCCGTGAAGCTCTGCAGCGCATACGGCAACTCGGCGCGCTCCAGCCAGGTGGGTGCCGGCAGCACGTAGTGCGCCAGGCTTCCGAGCTCGTTGCGGAACAGGTCGATGCTGACCAGCAGTTCCAGCCCCGCGAAGGCGCGGTCGAGCCGCCCGTTGGGGTTGCTGCAGGCGAGCAGCGGGTTGCTGGCCTCGACGATCAGGCCGCGCACGCGGCCGGACTCCATGTCCTCGGCCAGCATGCCCGAGGGCTGCAGGCCGACGATGCTGGGCAGGCCGTCCTCGCGCACCACCCGCGTCAGCAGCTCGCCCCCGTCCTTGACCTGTTTGGCCATGTCGAACAGGCCCTGACCCATCAGCGTGCCGCCGGCGCGGTCCAGGTTGCCCGAGATCGCGTTGATGGCCTCGAGCAGCCAGAAGCAGAAGGTGCCGCTGCGGCCCTGGTTCACGCCGGTGGCCATGTAAAGCGCCGCGGCACCCGAGGCGCGGTGCGTCTCGACCAGTTCCACCAGCGTAGCGGCGGGGATGCCGGTGACCGCGACCTGGCGCTCGGGCGTCCAGGGTTCCACGGCCTGCCGCAGCTCCTCGAAGCCGCGCATGTGGGCGGCCACGCGCGCGGCGTCGACACCGCCGCGCTGGATCAGCTCGCGGCAGAAGGCCGCCAGGAAGAACACGTCGGTGTCCGGGCGGATGAACAGGTGCTCGCCCGCCTGCGCGGTCTCGATGCGCCGCGGGTTCAGGAAGACCACGCGCCCGCCGCGCTTCACGATGCCCTTGAGCCGCTGCACCGGCTGCGGCAGGTGGTAGAGCGTATTGCCGGAGACGGCCGGGTTCGCGCCGATCACCATCAGGAAGCGGCAGTTGTCGACGTCCGGATACGCCAAGCGGAACGGCGAGCCGTACATGTCCTCGCCGACGCGGAACTTGTTGGTGGTGTCGCAGGTGCCGGTGCCGTAGAAGCGGCGCGAGCCGAGCGCCTGGTAGAACGCATTGCGGAACATCGGCGCCAGCAGGTTGGCGCCGCCCGCGGAGCCCACCAGGTTGCCGAAGGCGTCGGGCCCGTGGTGGTCGGCGATGGCACGGATGCGCTGACCGATCTCGCGGATCGCCTGCTCCCAGCCGATGGACTCCCACCGGCTGCCGCTGCGCTTCATGGGTTGCGTGATGCGGTCGGAGCTGTTCTGTACCTTGTCGAAGTGGATGCCCTTCACGCAGGAGTAGCCCTTGCTCACGACGTGCGCACGATCGGGCCGTATGGCGACGACCCGGTTGCCGTCTACATCCACCTCGAGGCCGCAGGTTGCCTCGCAGGTACGGCAGAAGGTGATGCGGGTCTGCATTGTGGTTATCTCCGCCCGATGTCACAGGCAGTGGCCGAACAATACATGTCCGGGCACAGCCCGGACCTACAGATCGATTTCCTTGCGCATCGCGCGGATGTCGGTGATGCGCGCCTGGACGCTGGCGCTGGTGTGGAAATCGCCGGCGGCAAGGTCGAGCGCGTACCCGAGCTGCCGTTCGGCCTGGTCCAGCGCGCCGTTGAGGATGAAGTACTCGGCGCGCGCGCGGTGCAGATCGATGATTTGCCCAGCGAGTCCGCGCGCCTCGGCGAGCTCGTACCACACCTGCGGATCGGTGCCGCGGCGCTGTGCGTGCTCGGTCAGCACGCGCGCCGCCTGGCGCGCGTCGCCTTGGCGCTGCAGCGCCGCCGCGAACGCCATCGTGAGCGGGTGATTGCCCGGGTTCACGGCCAACTGGCGGCGTAGCCGCTCGACCGCCGTTGCGGTGTCGTTGGCTGCGAGGTCGATCTCGGCCGCCGCCAGTACGTAGGCGATGCGCTCGGGGTCTTGCTGCAGCAATGGCGAGAGCGTGCGCCGCGCCTGTTCCAGTTCGTTCGCGCGCGCCAGTGCCAGCGCGAGGCCGTAGACATTGCCGGTCGAATCCTCGCCGTGCTTGTCGATCTCGGCGCGAAAACGCTTGATCGCGAAACCGGGCGTTTCGGCGAACGCGAGCTGGACGCGCGCGCGCATCAGCGCGAAATCCACGCTATCGTGACGTCCGTCGTCGGCGGGGAAGTTGCGTGCCCGGTTGCGTGAATCCGCCACGCGGCTCTCGGTCACCGGGTGCGAGAGCAGGAACTCCGGCGGGCGCTGCCCCGCGTAGCGCAGCGATTCGAGCATGCGGGTGAACATCCGCGGCATGCCCTCGGCATCGTAGCCGGCCGCCACCAGCGTCTGCATCCCGAGGCGGTCGGCCTCGCGCTCGTGCGCGCGGCTGAAGCGAAGTTGCTGCTGCTGGATCGCGGCCTGGGTGGCCGTGATCGCCGCCATACCCGCGTTGCCACCCGAGGTTGCCGCGACGACCAGGCTGCCGAGCAGCGCCAGCATGTTCGGCACCGCGTTGCTGCGCGCTTCCTCGATGCCGCGCGCGAAGTGCCGCTGGCTGAGGTGCGCGAGTTCGTGCGCTATCACCGAGGCCAGCTCGTCCTCGTGCGCGGCGTGCAGCAGCAGGCCGTTGTGGATGCCGACCACGCCGCCGGGAACCGCGAAGGCGTTGATGGTCTGGTTCTCCACCACGACCACGTCCAGGCGCGCATCGCTCAGCTCGCTGTGCGAGGCGAGGTCGAACACCACGTGCTCGAGGTAATCCGCCAGCAGCGGATCGGAGGTCGTGCGCACCTGGCCGCGGAACATGCGCAGCCACGCCTGCCCCAGCTTGCGCTCGACCTGTGGCGAGACCACCGCGGAGGAGGCGTCGCCGAGCGCCGGCAGTTCGATGTCGACGGCGCGCGCCGTCTGCCATCCGATGGCCAACGCGAGGCCGCCGGCGGCGATGAAGAGCGAGCGAGCGGAGGCGCTGGCGAGGGAAAACGGCACGGGGAATTCAGGCCTCCGCTGTGGATTGCACGGGTTGCGGGCTTGGATTGGCCGGTGGGGCAAAGATTCCCCGCTTGGGACGCCGGATCGCGGTAGTTATACTACAACGCCGACCGTCCGGGGCGGCCGCACGCACGGAGACCGATCGATGCACGAGGTGGACGCCCGTGGCATGTCCTGCCCGCTGCCGCTGCTCAAGGCCAAGAAGGCGCTGAACGCGATGTCGCCCGGCGAGCGCGTGCGCGTGCTGAGCACGGACGCCGGTTCGGTGCGCGATTTCCGGGTCTTCTGCGAACAGAGCGGCAACCTGCTGCTCGAGGCTTCGTGCGAGGACGGCGTCTACACGCACGTGCTGCAGAAGCGCGTGGCCGGCTGAGCGTTCAGTAGAACGCGCCCGGTATCCCCGGAACCAATCGATCGCGGAGTCCTGATGCGCACCCCGAAGTCCCTGCGTTTGTTCGTGCTGCCCTTGCTATGCGTCGTGCTCGCGGCCTGCGTCGCGGTGCCGGCGCCGCCTCCGGCGGTGGTCGCCAGTCCGCAGGACACGCGCGCGTACCGTTACCTGGAGCTGCCGAACCGCATGCGGGTGCTGCTGGTCTCCGACCCGCAGACCGACAAGGCCGCCGCCAGCCTGTTGGTGCGCGCCGGCAGCGGCAACGATCCGGCGCATCGCCAGGGGCTGGCGCATTTCCTCGAGCACATGCTGTTCCTCGGGACGAACAAGTACCCGGACCCCGGCGAATACCAGGAGTTCATCAACGCGCACGGAGGCTCGCACAACGCCTATACCGGCATCGACCGCACCAACTATTTCTTCAGCGTCGAGCCTGCGAGCCTGGAGCCCGCGCTCGATCGCTTCGCGCAGTTCTTCGTCGCGCCGCTGTTCGATCCGGCCTACGTCGAGCGCGAGGCGAACGCGGTGGATTCCGAGTACCGGTTGGGACTGAAGGACGATGGGCGCCGTGAGTTCGACGTGCTGCGCGAACTCGTGCGTCCGGAGCACCCGCTCGCCAAGCTCGGGGTGGGCAACCTGCAGACGCTGGACGCCGGGAAAGGTGATTTGCGCGCCGACCTGCTGGCGTTTCACGCGCGCTACTACAGCGCCGCGCTGATGACGCTGGTCGTGTTGGGGAGCGAGTCGCTCGACGGGCTGCAGGCGCTGGTCGAGCAGCGTTTCGGTGCGGTCGCGGACCGCGGGCAGGACGAACTGCGCGACGTGGCGTCGATGTTCGCGCCGGGCACGTTGCCGCTCGAGGTGCGGATCCGTCCCGAGAAGGAGTTGCGCGAGCTGACGCTGCTGTTCCCGCTGCCGTCGGCGCGTGAGCGCTACGCGGCCAAGCCGCTCGAGTACATCGGCAACCTGCTCGGGCACGAGGGGCCTGGCAGCGTGCTGGCGGTGCTGAAGGCGCGTGGTCTCGCCGAGAGCCTGAGCGCTGGCGCCGGACTCGATCTCTACGGCGAGGACGCGTTCCAGGTGAGCCTGCAGCTCACGCCCGCGGGCGTGGAGCGCTACCGCGAGATCGTCGCGCTGGTGTTGCGGGCGGTCGAGGGACTGCGCGGCGGGGTCGACGAGTGGCGCTTCCGCGAACAGGGCGAGCTCGCGGCGCTGGGGTTCCGTTTCCGCGAGAAGGGCAGTCCGACGTCGGCGGTGATCGGTCTGGCCGAGTCGCTGCAGCAGTACCCGGTGGCCGACGCGCTGCGCGGGCCCTACGTGTACAGCGACTACGATCCGCAGCTGATCGCCACCTACCTCGGTTACCTGCGCCCGGACAACCTGCTGCTGACGCTGTCGCACCGCGAGGCGGCGACCGACCGCACCAGCCGCTGGTTCGAGACGCCCTACGGTTTGAGCCCTCTGGACGGCGCCGCGCTCGCGCGCGAGGCGGAGGCGGTCGCGGCGCCGCTCGCCCTGCCGCGGCCGAACGAATTCGTACCGCGCCGTGTCGAATCGAAACCGGCCGCCGGGGCGCGCGAGCGCCCGGTGGTGCTGGAGGACTCGGCGGGACTGCGGCTGTGGCATCTGCAGGACACGGTGTTCGGTGTGCCGCGTGCCTCGGTGCTGCTGCAACTGCTGTCACCGGTGCCGGGGCGCAGCGCACGCGACGCCGCGCTCGCGGTGCTGCACGCGCGGCTGGTCGACGACGCGTTGAACGAGTATGCGTACCCGGCCACGCTGGCCGGCCTGGAGTACGCGGTCGAGCCGGGTTCGCGCGGGCTGACGGTGCGTCTCGGCGGCTTCGATGACCGGCAGTCGCTGTTGCTGGGCACGGTGCTCGAGGCGCTGCGGCGCGAGCGTTTCGACCCGGAGCGCTTCGCCGCGATCCGCACCGAACTGTTGCGCGAGTGGGGCAACAGCGCGCGGCGGCGCCCCTACGAGCAGTTGATCGACGAGATGCGCGTGAGTCTGGTCGCGCGCAGCTACCGTGATGCGGACCTGCGCGCGGCGCTCGAGGGCGTTGGACCCGAGGATCTCGCGCGCTTCGTCGGCGAGCTGCACGGGGCGGTGACGCTGGAGATGCTGGTGCACGGCAACCACACCGCATCCGAGGCGCAGGCGCTCGCGCGCCTGGCGCGCGAGGCGCTGGGTTCGCCGCCCGCGGCGGTGGTGCCGCCGGTCGAGGTGCTCGCGTTGCGGAGTGAATCGCTGGCGCGCGGCATCACGGTCGATCACCCGGACTCGGCGCTGATGCTCTATGTGCAGGGCGCCGACGGCAGCGATGAGGAGCGCGCGCGGGTGGCGCTGCACGCGCAGATCCTCGGCGCGGCGTTCTTCAACGAGCTGCGCACCGAGCAGCAGCTCGGTTACGTGACGTTCGCGCAGAACTACCCGCTGCATCGCGTGCCGGGGATGGTCTTCGCGGTGCAGTCGCCGGTGGCTTCCCCGCGCGCGCTTGCGCAAGCGTTCGAGGCATTCCTGGCCGGGCAACGGGCGGCGGCCGCGCAACTCGACGAGGCGACGTTCGCGCGCCATCGACGCTCGCTCGCCGAGCGCCTGCGCGAGCGGCCGAAGTCGCTCGGCGAGGCGAGCCAGCGGCTGTGGGCGGAGATCGGCATCGGCGCCTGGGACTTCGACGATCGCGAGCGCATCGCGGCGGCGGTCGAGCGCGTCAGCCGCGAGCAGTGGCTGCGCCACTTCGGCGAACAGATCGCGGCGGCCGAACGGCGCGGGGTGTGGTTCTGGAGCGAGGGCAGCGCGCACGCCGGCGACACCGGCCGCGCACCGGCGGGCAGGGCCGTGGCGCCCGGCTGGCCGGCGGGCCGGCCGATGTACCGTTTCGAGCGCCCGTCCACAGTGCAGGATCCGTCGGCGGCACTACACTAGACGCTGACGCCTCGCCCGCTGCAGGCCGCGCAAGCCGATGCTCAACAGGACCGCACTGATAGTCGACGACTCGCGTACGGCGTGCCAGGTGCTGCGCCTGATGCTCGAACGCGAGGACTTCCAGGTCGCCACCTGCACCAGCGCCGAGGAGGCGCTCGAGCACCTCGGCGACCACCGTCCCGGCATCATCTTCATGGACCACATGATGCCGGGCATGGACGGCTTCCAGGCGGTCAAGGAGATCAAGGCCAATCCGGCCATTGCCGCGATTCCGATCGTGATGTACACCGCGCGTTCCGGCGATGTGTACGTTGGACAGGCCCATGCGCTCGGGGCCGTGGACATCCTGTCGAAGCCACCCACGCGCGAGAGCCTGCGCGCGGTGTTTCGCCGCATCGACGAGCGCGGTGCGGAGGCGGAGGCGCTCGAGGTCGTGGCCGAAATGCCGGACGAGACGTCGCCCGAGGCAGAGCCGCCGGCGCTACGCGTGGAGCCGATCGCGGCGACGTCGGCGCCGACCGGGGCAAGCGAGCGCCCGGCTCCGGCCAGGAAGCCGACAGCGGTGCGTGAACGGCCCGCGTTCGAAGCGCAGCCGTCACGTGCGCGGGTGCCGTGGTGGGCGGCGCTGGCCTTCGGCGTGCTCGCGTTCGTGGCGGGTGCCCGCGTGGGCGACGATGCGCGCCAGGGCCGCGCGCAGTTCGAAGCGCTGTCGTGGGCACTGGCCGACGGGGTTCCCTATGCCTTCGGCGAGGCGCCGTTCGGTGGCGAGCGCTTGCGCCGGATCGAGGAATTGCTGGGGCACCTGCGCGCGGCAGGCTACCGGGGCGTGGTGCGCGTGCGCGGACACGCGGGGCAGTTCTGCCTGGTCGCCCAGGGTGATGGCTGGGCGGTCGCCGACCCGGGGTTGCCGATCGAGGAATGCGCGACCATCGGTCTGGATCCGGTGGCGACGCGCCTCGGCAGCGGCCGCCAATCACCGGAGTTCCGCGAGTTCCTGTGGCGCAGCCCGCTGCTCGGACGCTCGGGTATCCGCCTCCAGGTCGATGCCGCCGGCGACAGTGAGCCGTTGCAGCCGTATCCGGCGCCAGGGCGCGTGCGCACCGCCGGTGACTGGAACCGCGTGGCGGCCCTCAACAACCGCCTCAGCGTGGAACTCGTCCCGGACGGTTGAGGCCGCGCCGCTTGCGGCGCGGACGGCTCTGCGCAACGTCGGCCCGTGTCAGGCCCGGCACCTTCGGCTACACTGCCGCCAGTCCTTTGCCGGTAGAGGGGGTTCGTAGCCCTGCGACCGGTCCCGTCGAGGAGAGAGCATGCAGCAGCAGGATATGGATCCCGCGGAAACCGGCGAATGGCTCGAGGCGCTGGATTCCGTGGTGCGCAACCGTGGGCGGGGGCGCGCGGCGTTCCTGCTCAAGCAACTGGCCGACCGCGCGACCGACGCCGGCGTGAAGATGCCGCCAGCGATCACTACGCCGTATCGCAACACGATCCCGGTCGAAGCCGAGAAGCGCATGCCGGGCGACCTGTTCGTGGACCGGCGCATCCGCTCGCTGATCCGCTGGAACGCGCTGGCGATGGTGATGCGCGCCAACGACGACGACGAGGACCTCGGTGGTCATATCGCGACTTTCCTCTCCAGCGCCACGCTCTACGACGTAGGCTTCAACTACTTCTTCCGCGGCAACCGCCCCGGCAAGCCGGGCGATGTGGTGTTCTTCCAGGGCCACAGTGCGCCGGGCATGTACGCGCGCGCCTACCTCGAGGGACGCATCGACGAGGAGCGGCTCGACAGCTTCCGCCGTGAAGTCGACGGCCGCGGCCTGTCCTCGTACCCCCACCCGTGGCTGATGCCCGATTTCTGGCAGTTCCCGACGGTCTCGATGGGCCTGGGTCCGATCCAGGCGATCTACCAGGCGCACGTGATGCGCTACCAGCAGAACCGCGGACTGGTCGACCACGGCGAGCGCAAGGTGTGGGCCTTCGTCGGTGACGGCGAATGCGACGAGCCCGAAACGCTGGGCGCGATCGGCATGGCCGGACGCGAGCAACTGGACAACCTGATCTTCGTCGTGAACTGCAACCTGCAGCGCCTCGACGGCCCCGTGCGTGGCAACGGCAAGATCATCCAGGAACTCGAGGGCATCTTCCGCGGCGCGGGCTGGAACGTGGTCAAGGTGATCTGGGGCCGCCTGTGGGATCCGCTGTTCGCGCGCGACGAGTCGGGACTACTGCAGAAGCGCATGGACGAGGTCTGCGACGGCGAATACCAGAACTACAAGTTCAACGGTGGCGCGTACACGCGCGAGCACTTCTTCGGCAAGTACCCCGAGACGCTCGAGTTGGTGAAGGACCTCTCGGACGAGGACATCATGTACCTCAACCGCGGCGGTCACGACCCGTACAAGGTCTACGCCGCGTACCACGAGGCCTTCCACCACAAGGGCCAGCCGACCGTGATCCTCGCCAAGACGATCAAGGGCTACGGCATGGGCACCTCCGGCGAGGCGGCGAACGCGACGCACTCCGTGAAGAAGATGGATCTGGAGAGCCTGAAGAAATTCCGCACGCGCTTCAGCATCCCGCTGCGTGACGACGAACTGAAAGCGGTGCCGTACTATCGCCCCGCACCCGACAGCCCCGAGATGCTCTACGTGCGTCAGCGCCGCGAGGCGCTGGGCGGCTACCTGCCGAGCCGGCACGTGACGGCGGAAAGGCTCCAGGTGCCACCGCTGGACACGCTCGCGGCGCAGCTCAAGGGCAGCGGGCACCGCGAGATCTCGACCACGATGGCTTTCGTGCGCGTGCTGGCCGCGCTGGTCAAGGCGCCGGGGTTCGGCGAGCGCGTGGTGCCGATCATTCCGGACGAGGCCCGCACCTTCGGCATGGAGGGCATGTTCCGCCAGCTCGGGATCTATTCGTCGGTGGGGCAGCGCTACACGCCGCAAGACGCCGGTGGCATCCTCTACTACAAGGAGGATCGCAAGGGGCAGATCCTCGAGGAAGGCATCAACGAGGCCGGCGCGATGTCGGCGTGGATCGCCGCGGCCACCTCGTACGCGAACCACGACCTGACGATGGTGCCGTTCTATATCTACTACTCGATGTTCGGTTTCCAGCGCGTCGGTGATCTGGCGTGGGCAGCCGGCGACCAGCGCGCGCGCGGTTTCCTGATCGGCGCGACCGCGGGCCGCACCACGCTGAACGGCGAAGGACTGCAGCACCAGGACGGACACAGCCACCTGTTGGCGTCGACGATCCCGAACTGCGTCGCCTACGATCCCACGTACGCCTACGAGCTCGCCGTGATCGTGCACCACGGGCTGGACCGGATGTACGTCCGGGGCGAGGACCGCTTCTTCTACATCACGACGATGAACGAGAACTACGCGCACCCCGAGATGCCGCCCGGGTGCGAGGAAGGCATCGTGCGTGGCATGTATCGCGTGGAGAGCGCGGCGCCCAAGGCGAAGACCGTGGTGCAGCTGATGGGCTGCGGCGCGATCCTGCGCGAGGTACGTGCGGCGGCGGCGTTGCTGCGCGAGGATTTCGGCGTGGACGCCGACGTGTGGAGCCTGACCAGCATCACCGAGCTGCGCCGCGACGGCATCGACGCCGAGCGCTGGAACATGCTGCATCCCGCCGCACGCAAGCCGCGCGTGCCGTGGATCACGCAGATGCTTGGCGGCGCGAGCGGTCCGGTGGTCGCGGCCACCGACTACGTGCGCGCGTGGGCCGACGGTCTGCGGCCGTTCATCCGCCAGCGCTACAGCGTGCTCGGCACCGACGGTTTCGGGCGCAGCGACACGCGCGCGAAGCTGCGCCACTTCTTCGAGGTGGACCGGCATTTCGTCGTCGTGGCGGCGCTGAAGGCGCTGGCCGACGACGGCAGGATTCGCCCCGCGAAGGTGGCCGAGGCGATCGAGCGCTACGGAATCGATGCCGAGAAGCCGAACCCCGCGACGGTGTGAACGGCGTGCTCAGGCGGACTCCCCGGGAGGCAGGGAAAACAGCGTGAAGCAGGTACAGGTGAGAATTCCGGCGCTCGGCAACGCGACGGACGTCGAGGTGATCGAGATCGCCGTCGCGGAAGGCACGCTGGTCGCGGCCGAGCAGACGCTGCTCACGCTGGAGTCCGACAAGGCCTCGATGGAGGTGCCGGCGCCGGTGGCCGGTACCGTGCGCGGTATCCGCGTGAAGCTCGGCGATCGCGTGTCCGAGGGCCATGCGATCCTCGTGATCGAGGCCGACGAGACCGACGAGGCCGACGAGACCGACGAGGCGGTCGAAGCCGAAGCGCCGGCCGTCGCCGTGGCGGAGGAATCCGCCGCGGGGGCTGCTGCGCCCGAGCCCGAGGTGGTGGCTGCCGGCAGTGCCGCTCCGGCTGGCGCGGACACCATCGAGTTGCTCGTGCCCGATCTGGGCAACGTGGACGCGGCCGAGGTGATCGAGCTCGCGGTGCGTGCCGGCGAGCGCGTCGCGGAAGGCGCGGCGCTGATGGTGCTCGAGAGCGACAAGGCCTCGATGGAGGTGCCGGTGCCGGTCACCGGCGAGATCATCGAGATCGCGGTTGCAGTCGGCGACCGCGTCGTCGCCGGTCAGCGGATCGGCAGCCTGCGCACCGCACACGCCGCACTCCCACCGACGGCGCCGCCGCAGGCGCCGAAAGCTGCCACGCCGCCGGTCGCGGGAACGACCGCGGTTCCTGTCGCAGCAGCCGGGAAGGTCGCCGAGGGCGACGCCGGTGCGGCGATCTCGCGCGTGTTCGAGAAGGAACAGCGGCGGCTCGCCGAGCAGCACCACAGCGCTCCGGCGCCGAGCGCAGCGGCCACGGTCTATGCCGGACCCGCGGTGCGCCAGCTCGCACGCGAACTCGGCGTGGATCTGCCCGCGGTGCGCGGCAGCGGGCCGAAGGGGAGGGTCCGCAAGGAAGACCTGCGCGTTTACGTGAAGGAGCGGCTCGCCGCGCCCCCGCCGGCGCCGGTGGCGGCGCTGCCCACCATTCCGGAGGTGGATTTCGCGGCCTTCGGTCCGGTGGAGACGGTGGCGCTGGGCGCAATCCAGAAGGCCACCGTCACCAACATGACGCGCAGCTGGCTGAACGTGCCGCATGTCACGCAGTTCGATCTGGCGGACGTCGGCGACCTCGAGGATTTCCGCGCCGGCCTGAAGGCCGAGATGCAGGCGCGGGGCAACAAGCTCACGCCGCTGCCGTTCGTGCTGCTGGCGGTGGCGCGGACGCTGCGCGAGCACCCGCGGTTCAATGCCTCGCTGGCGCCCGACGGCGCGCAGCTGGTGCTCAAGCAGTACTGCCATATCGGCATCGCGGTCGATACGCCGCAGGGTCTGGTGGTGCCGGTGCTGCGCGACGTCGACCGCAAGAGCGTGTGGGACATCGCCGCCGAGTCGCGCGAACTCGCCGAGCGTGCGCGCAACCGCAAGCTGAAGCTGGCCGACATGCAGGGCGGCTGCTTCACCGTCTCCAGCCTCGGCAGCGTCGGCGGCGAGGGCTTCACGCCGATCGTCAACGCGCCCGAGGTCGCGATCCTCGGCGTCTCGAAACTCGCGATCCGTCCGGTGTGGAACGGGCGCGAGTTCGTGCCGCGCCAGACGCTGCCGTTGTCGCTGTCCTACGATCACCGGGTGGTCAACGGCGCCGATGCCGGCAACTTCCTGACGTTCCTGGTGGGCCTGCTGGGCGATATCCGCCGCCTGCTGCTCTGACGCGCGCGCCGCTCACGCGGGCACCCTGCGGCCGGCGGGGCGGCGCGGCTATAATGCGCGCTCGCAGCGACGCCACACCTGACAGGAACGCCACCCGATGATCATCAAGCCCAAGGTCCGCGGATTCATGTGCATCACGGCGCACCCCACCGGTTGCGCGGCCAGCGTGGCCGGGCAGATCGCGTGGGTGCGCGGGCAGGGTCCGGTGGCGAACGGGCCCAGGCGCGTGCTCGTGCTCGGTGCCTCCACCGGCTACGGCCTCGCCTCGCGGATCACCGCGGCCTTCGGCTGCGGCGCGGCGACCGTCGGCGTGTTCTTCGAGAAGGAAGGCGCCGAGGGCAAGTGCGGCACGGCCGGCTGGTACAACGCGGCGGCCTTCCACCGCGAGGCGGCCGCGGCGGGACTCGGCGCCTGGAGCATCAACGGGGACGCCTTCTCGGGCGAGATCAAACAGAAGACGATCGACCTGGTGCGCCGCGAGCTCGGCCAGGTGGACCTCGTCGTCTACAGCCTGGCGGCGCCGCGGCGCACGCACCCGGTGACCGGCGTCACGCACAAGTCGACGCTGAAGCCGATCGGCAAGCGGATCGAGGAGCGCACGCTGGATACCGACCGCCGCGAGATCAAGCGCGTGGCGCTCGAGCCGGCGAGCGCGGAGGAGATCGCCGACACGGTGGCCGTGATGGGCGGCGAGGACTGGGAGATGTGGATCGATGCGCTGCTCGGCGCCGGCGTGCTCGCGCCGGGTGCGCGTACCACCGCGTACACCTACCTCGGCGACCGCATCACCTGGGATATCTACTGGGAAGGCACGATCGGCGCGGCGAAGAAGGACCTCGACCGCACCGCGCGGCGCCTCGACCAGAAGCTCGCGCCGCTCGGTGGGAAGGCCTACGTATCGGTGCTGAAGGCCGTGGTCACGCAGGCGAGCTCGGCGATCCCGATCATGCCGCTTTATCTGGCGCTGCTGTTCCGGGTCATGAAGGCGCGGGGCACGCACGAGGGCTGCATCGAGCAGGTCGACGGGCTGTTCCGCAGCGCGCTGTGCATGGCCTCGCCCGTGGTCGACGACACTGGCCGGCTGCGTATGGACGGCAAGGAACTCGACGCGGAGGTGC
The DNA here is from genome assembly GCA_963204845.1 of Pseudomonadota bacterium. Lineage (GTDB taxonomy): Bacteria > Pseudomonadota > Gammaproteobacteria > Pseudomonadales > UBA5518 > UBA5518. Next base: position 14,049 of record CAUJIL010000218.1, read on the forward strand.
AGCGCGAGGTCGAACGGTTGTGGCCGCTGGTCGAGACCGACACCATCGACGAGCTCAGCGATTTCGCGGGCTACCAGCAGGAGTTCCTGCGCCTGTTCGGATTCGGTTTCCCGGGCGTGGATTACGACGCCGACGTCGACCCGGTGGTGCCGATCCCGGGCCTCGGCGGCTGAGCGAGCGCGACCCGCCGATGATCACGCTCGAGCCCGGCGTGACCAGCGCGCTGTCGTCGCGCGTGCGCCGCATCGTGGCACCGAATCCCTCGGTGATGACCGGACCGGGAACCAACACCTACCTGGTCGGTACGCGCGCGATCGCCGTGATCGACCCCGGCCCCGACGAACCCGCGCACATCGATGCCATCCTCGCGGCCGGCGCCGGCCGCATCCGCTGGGTGCTGGTCACGCACACCCACGAGGACCACTCGCCAGCGGCTGCGCGGCTGGCACAGGAGACGGGCGCCGAACTGCGCGGCGCCCCGGCGCCGGTCGACGATCCGTACCAGGATCACTCGTTCCGGCCCGACGTCGCGTTCGGCTGCGAGCCGCTGCTGGTCACGGACGAGTTCCGCCTGCGCGCGATCCACACGCCGGGACATGTCGCGAACCACTACTGCGTGCTGCTCGAGGACGAGGGCATGCTGATGACCGGCGACCACATCATGAACGGCTCCACCGTGGTCATCATCCCGCCGAGCGGTGATATGCACGACTACCTCGAGTCCTTGCGCCACCTGCGCGACCTGCCGCTCGCCAGCCTCGCGCCGGGACACGGCGAGCTGCTGTCCGAACCGGTGGCGGTGATCGACGGCATCGTCGAGCACCGCCTGCAGCGCGAGCGCAAGGTCGCGCGCGTGCTCGCGCAACGCGGTGCCGGCACTCTCGACGACCTGGTGCCCCAGGCCTATGACGACGTGCCGAGTTCGATCCACCTGATGGCCAGATACTCGCTGTGGGCGCACCTGCTGAAGCTCGAGCGCGAGGGCCGCGCCAGCGAGCAGAACGGCGTCTGGTCAGCGCGCTGAGCCGCCGGCCGCAGCAATCCCGTCTTCGATGTCCAGCAGCAGCACGGAAGCAGGCTGCACGGTGCGCGCGCGTTCGAGCAATGCCCGTGCGTACACCACGTTGCCGCTCGCCAGCGCGCCACTGACCAGCCGCGCGTACGCCGCGACGATGCGCTCCAGCCCCTCGTGCGCGCGCGCGTTGGCAGGCTCCAGCGCCAGCACCGCCGCGTAGTTCGCCGCCGCGCTGTCCGGATACGGCTCGGTGAGCCGCAGCGCCGCGAGCGCGGCGTCGGCGCGGCGCAGCAGGAACTCCACCTGCAGCGCCAGTCGCGGGTCGCTGGCGGGGGGAGGCGTGGCCTCGGTTGCTGGCGGCTCGACGAGCACACTGGGCTCACTCGCCAGCGGCCCCTCCGCGGCCCCGACCGGTGCGATCGTGCTCGACGGCGAGGCAGCGGAGTTCGCCGCTACCGTCGCTGGCGAGGCTGCCGCCGCGGTCGATGCCGGTGGGGCCGGGTCGATGGCGCGCGCCGCCTCGTGCGGGGTACTCGCGCTTGCGGCCGTGGTCTGCGGGTCCGGAGTGGGCGAGGGTATCGTTGCCGGGTGTCCCAGCATCAGCAGCGCCAGTGCGGGCAGCAGCAACCACGCGGAGCGCCACGTCCAGCGCGGGGTTGCGTCTCCGGCTTCCGTCGCTGGCAGCGGATCGGCGGCCTCCGTGGGCACCGGTGTTGCGCCCGATACAGCTGCCACCGCCTCGGGCCCGGCAGGCGTGCCAGCGCGATTGCCTATCCGCAGCCGCGCCACCACGCGTGCCGTCGCTTCATCGTCCAGCGCGGCGGCCGGGGCAGGGGCGGTGGCGAGGTGCGCATGCAGCAGGCGGCGGGTGAATACCGTCTCGAGCAGCGCGGACTCGTCGAGGGTGAGCTCGAGCGGCGCGAAGTGGCGCCGCAGCAGCCGCCCCAGCCGGCGCCCATCGAGCGCATAGCCCGCGCTGCCCGGCTGCACGAGGTCCGCGCGCAGCGCCTCGATGATCGCCGCCCGGCGCTCGCGCAGCGTGCGCAGCAACTGCAGCGTGCGCGTGTGGCGCTGCGCCTCGGGCTCGAGCGCCGCGGCGTCGAACAGCGCGTTCATGAAATCCGTGCAGGCCGCCTGCAGCCGCTCGCCGGTACCATCGGCGAGCGTATCCGGTGCGTCGTCCCGCGAGGTGGCTTCGGCAGGCAGTGGCAGCAGCATGTCGAGTCCCGCGTGTACCCGTGTCGCGGACTTCAAGCAAGATTCGGGCGATTCCAGAAAAGATCATGCAACACAAGCAGTTGCAGGATATCCAATGGATTTTCCGACACCGGTTGTCAAATAGTTCGACAGGAGGGCGCGCGCTGGCACGGTTGCTGGGCCGAACAATGCCGTAGGTTCGGCCTGTGGCCGAACAGGTGTCCAATGTCCGGGCACAGCCCGGACCTACGCGAACATTTCCGTGTAGGTTCGGCCTGTGGCCGAACAGGGTTTGCCGCAACTGTCCGGGCACAGCCCGGACCTACATCGAGGACAGCTTGATCCAGCGGCTCGAGCGGAAGCGGCGCACCAGCAGCACCGACTTGACCGCGTAGTCGGCGATCAGCGTGGCGTAGATCCACTCGACCGCGAACTCGAGCTGCCACAGCAGCAGCGCGAGGCCGAACCGCACGAACACCAGTCCGGCGAGCACGTTGAGCACGGGGAAACGGGTGTCGCCGGCGCCACGCAGCGCGCCGCCGAGGCAGAACTCCACCGCCAGCAGCGGCAGCGTGACCGTGAACGCGTAGATGATCGGCACCATGTGTGCTGCGATCTCCGCGTCGCCCGTCAGCCACAGCGCGACGGGGTGCGCGAACCACGCCAGCAGCAGGCCGGGGGCGCTGAGCATCAGCACCGTCGCGCCAAGGGCGCGCCGCGCCGCGCGCCGCGCGTTCGCCACCGAGCCGGCGCCGAGCTGCTGCGCGACCAGAACCGAGACCGCGATCGAGAAGCCGAAGCCGATCACCATCGCCAGCGACAGCAGGCTCACGCTGCTGCCGTACGCCGCGAAGGCCGCCGTGCCGTAGTGTGCGACCACCCACAGGAACGCGATCACCCCGACCTGCAGCAGCGCCTGTTCCAGCGCCGCCGGGTAGCCGATGTGCCACAGTGCGCGCAGCCGTTCGCGGTAGCGCCGGTCCGGCAGGGGCACATCGAGCCGCAAGCGCCCGCTGCACCACCACGCGACGGTCAGCGCGAAGCCTGCCACGTTGCCCAGCCCCATGCCGAGCGCGATGAAGCGCACGTGCGGCGCGTGGCCGAATGGCGGGGCAACGCTCCAGCGCCACGCGAGCAGCGCCGACGCCACGCTGACCAGCAGCGCAACGACCATCGGCGTGCGCGCATCGCCGGTCGCGCGCAGCCCCGAGCCG
>CAUJIL010000219.1 GCA_963204845.1 Pseudomonadota bacterium
CGGCGCTTCGCGACCCACTCGGGCGCCATCGGATCGAGCACCTCGAACTCGACCAGCGCGGTACCCTTGTGCGCGTAACCGAGCCGGTACGCGGCCGCGTACGAGAGGTCCAGCACACGCCCCTCGTGGAACGGGCCGCGATCGTTCACGCGTACCACGATGCTGCGCCCGTTCTCGACGTTGGTGACGCGCACGAAACACGGGATCGGCAGCGTCTTGTGCGCCGCGGTCATCGTGTAGACGTCGTAGGGTTCGCCGTTCGAGGTGTACTGTCCATGGAACTTCGTGCCGTACCACGACGCGAAGCCGCGTTCGCGGTAACCGGCCCGCACCGGCTTCACGTGGTAGGTGGCTCCCAGCACCGAGTACGGGCTGCGGTTGCCCGCGTTGGTCACCGGTTCCGGACGCGGCACCGCATCGGGGATCGACAGGATGTCGGCGCGGAACTCCGGCGTGCCGTCCGCGAGCGGACGATCCGGTCGCGTGGCCGCCGGCGGGCTCTGCGGCGCATCGGGTTGCGAGGCGCAGCCGGCGAGCGTGAGCAGCAGCACCGCTGCCAGCGCCTGCAGGCCACGCCGCCCGCCGTGCGAACCCGGGAGGCGATGCATCCCGCTCATGGCCGCTCGTACCCGGCGCGGATCGCCTGGCTCAACTGGTGCACCGCCATTGCGTAGAGCGTGCTGCGGTTGTAGCGCGTGATCACGTAGAAGTTGTGCAGTCCGAGCCAGTACTCGGGTCCGGCATCGGTCTCGAGCATCAGCGGCAACACGCGCTCGGCGCCATCGAGCGCGCCGTCGGCGGCGGCCACACCGAGCGTCGCCAGCTCACTGGCCGCGACGTTCGGTTCGAGTCCGGGATTCATGCGCTCCTTCGCAATCTGGCCGACCACCCGTGCCGCCACCACCACCGGCGCCCCGTGCCGCCAGCCGTGGCGACCGAAGTAGTTCGCGACGCTGCCGATCGCATCCGCCCGGCTGCTCCAGATGTCAGCGCGCTGGTCGCCGTCGAAATCGACCGCGTAGGCGCGGAAGCTGCTCGGGATGAACTGCCCCATCCCCATAGCTCCGGCGTAGGAACCGAGCAGCGACAACGGATCGAAACCCTGCTCGCGCGCCATTACCAGGAACTGCTCGAGTTCGCCGGCGAAGAACTCGCCGCGCGGCGGGTAATCGAAGGCGAGCGTGGCCAGCGCGTCGATCACGCGGTACGACCCCATGTTGCCGCCGTAGCGGGTCTCGACGCCGATGATCGCGACCACCACCTCGGGCGCCACGCCGAAGGTCGCGGCGGCGCGCTCCAGATCCGCCGCGTTGGCGCGCCAGAACGCGATGCCGCCGTCGATGCGCGCCGGCGTGATGAATACCTTGCGGTACTCGCCCCAGCTCAGGCGCTTCTCGGCCGGGCGCGAGATCGCCTCGAGGATGCTGTCCTTGCGCTCCGCGGCGGCGAGCCACGCGCGCAGTTCCGCGGGCGTGAAACCATGGCGTTCGACCATGCGGGCCTCGAACGCCGGATAGTTGGCATGGTCGCTGTAGCCTGCGGCGAAAACGGGCGCCGCGACCAGCGCAAGCAGGAGGAATACGAAGCGGAACAATGCGATACCTCTGTGGATGACGAATGCGCGCCGGACCCCGGCGGGAAATCAGCTCAGCATCCGGCGACGCTCGGTCGCGACGGCCATGATGATACCGAAGCCCGCGAGCAACGACACCAGCGCGGTCCCACCCTGGCTGACCAGCGGCAACGGCACCCCGACCACCGGCAGCAAGCCGGAAACCATCCCCATGTTGACGACAATATAGACGAAAAAGGTCAGGCTGAGCCCGCCGACGGCCAGCCGCGAGAAGGTGTCCTGGGCACGCAGCGCGATCCACAGCGTGCGCGCCATCAATGCGAGGTAGAGCGCCATAAGCAGTGCCACGCCGCGAAACCCCCACTCCTCGCCGAGCACCGCGATGATGAAGTCGGTGTGTCCCTCGGGCAGGAAATCGAGGTGCGACTGCGTGCCGTGCAGCCAGCCCTTGCCGGCGACGCCGCCGGATCCGATCGCGGTCTTCGACTGGATGATGTTCCAACCGGCGCCCAGTTTGTCGCTCTCGGGGTCGAGCAGCGTCAGCACGCGGCGTTTCTGGTAGTCGTACAGCACGAAGTTCCACATCAGCGGCGCCGCGGTCAGCAGCGCGAACACGACCGCCACCACGTAGCGCCAGCTCAGTCCGGCCAGGAACAGGACGATGAAACCGCTGGCGGCAATCAGCACTGCCGTGCCCAGATCCGGCTGCACCAGCACCAGCGCGGTCGGCACGAGCACGAGCGCGACCGTGACGCCGACGTGCAGCAGTCGTGGCGGCAGCACCGTGGCCGCCAGGAAGCCGGACACCATCAGCGGCATCACGAGTTTCATGATCTCCGAAGGCTGGAAACGCGGCAGGCCCGGGATCGCGAGCCAGCGCTGCGCCCCCTTGGCGCCGATGCCGACGATATCCACGGCCACCAGCAGCAGCACGCCAAGCAGATAAAGCCACGGCGTCCAGCGCCGCAACGTCTGCGGGTCGAACTGCGCGATCGCGAACATCGCCGCGAAACCGAGCGCCATGAAGCCACCCTGGCGCAGCACGGCGTCGAGGTCACGGCCGCTCGCGCTGTACAGCACCACCAGTCCATAGCAACACAGCGCGACCAGGATCGCGAGCAGCGGTGGATCGATGTGCAGACGTTGGTACAGCGAGGGCCGGCGCCCGAAATCGCGCGCGGACCCGGGCATCTGGCGAATGAAGTCCCCGCGTGCCATCTCAGCCCTCCCCCGCTGTGCGCAGCGCGAGCGTATCCGGCGCCGGTGGCTCGTCCGCCGGCGGCGCGGGCTCCGGCGCAGGTGGCGCAACCGGGGGATCCGACGGCTGCGGGGCAGCTTCGGGTGCCGTTGCGGGCAAACCCTGCGGCGCCTGAGCGTCCTGCGTTGCCGGCTCGGACGCTGCCGGCTCGGACGCTGCCGGTTCAGGCGCCGGCGGCAGGAGATACGCATCCATCACCTTGCGTGCCACGGGTGCTGCGGTCGAGCTGCCGTGTTCACCGTTCTCGACGATCACGGCCACCGCTATCCGCGGGTCCTCCGCCGGTGCGAAGGCGACGAACAGCGCGTGGTCGCGCTGGGTCTTGGCCAGCGCTGCAGCGTTGTAGGTGGCGTTCTGCGCGATACCCACCACCTGCGCGGTGCCGGTCTTGCCCGCGACCCGATAGCCGATGCCCGGCGCGATGATCTTGGCGGTGCCGCGCGGACTGTGCACCACCGCCTCCATCGCGTTGCGCACCACGTCCCAGTACGCCGGGTCGGCCAGCTCGACGGTACCCAACAGTTCCGGCTCGACCGGCTTGCCGTCGATCGCCGCGAGCAGCCGGGGCCGGTACAGGCGTCCGCGGTTGGCCAGCGTGGCGGTCATCTGCGCGAGTTGCATCGGCGTGGCCAGCACATAGCCCTGGCCGATGCCCGCGCTGAGCGTTTCCCCGGGATACCACGGCTGCCCGAGCGCCTTGCGCTTCCACGCGTCGGAGGGCATCACGCCCGAGCGCTCACTGGTCTGGTCGGCGCCGGTCGGCGCGCCGAAGCCGAAGCGCACCGAGAAGTCGTGCAGGTGCTGGATGCCGAGCCGGTGCGCGAGGTCGTAGAAATACACGTCGCAGGACTGCTCGACGGCCGTATGCAGGTCCACCGCCCCGCCGTGCCCCCACTTCTTCCAGTCGCGGTAGCGCCGGCCCTGGCCGTTCAGGCGGTACCAGCCGGGGTCACGCACCGTGCGCTCCGGCGTGTTGATGCCGTAATGCAGGCCGGCGAGCGCGTACATCGGCTTCAGTGTCGAGCCCGGCGGATACTGCCCCTGCATGGTGCGGTTGAGCAGCGGGCGGTCCGCCGAGTCGCGCAGCCGCGCGTAGTCCGCCACGCCGATGCCGGAGACGAAGGGGTTGGGGTCGAAGCTCGGCGCGCTGGCGATCGCGATCACCGAACCGTCGCGCGGATCGATCGCGACCACCGCGCCACGCTCCGCACCGAGCGCCTCGTAGGCGACCCGCTGCACCCGCAGATCGAGCGACAGCGTGAGATCGGCGCCGCGCACCGGATCGGTGTGGTCGAGCACGCGCAGCGCGCGGCCACGCGCGTCGGTCTCGACGTTCTCGTAGCCGACGCTGCCGTGCAGCAGGTCCTCGTAGAACTTCTCGATGCCGTTCTTGCCGATCAGGTGCGTACCGCTGTAATCGACGCGGTCGATGCCGGCCAACTCCTGTTCGTTGATCCGCCCCACATAACCGACCGCGTGCGCGAGCAGGTCGCCGAACGGATAGTGGCGCACCAGTTCGGCCTCGACCTCGACCCCCGGCAGCAGATGGCGGTTGACGGCGAGCCGCGCGATCTCCTCGGCGCTCAGGTCGAACCTGAGCGGCACGGCCTCGAACGGCAGGTGTCGCGCGAGCTGGCGGCGGAAACGCTGCTCGTCGTCCGCGGGCACCGTTATCGCGTTGCGCACCTCGGCGAGCATCGCGTCGACGTCGGCACTGCGTTCGCGCGTCACGACGAGGTTGAAGGTGGGGCGGTTGTCGGCGAGCACGGTGCCGGCGCGATCGAAGATCAGCCCGCGGCGCGGCGGCACCGCACGCGCGTGGATGCGGTTGCGGTCCGAGGCAGTGCGGTACTGCTCATGCTCCACGATCTGCAGGTGGAAGTAGCGTCCGAGCAGCAGCGCCGCCAGCAGCAGCACGGCGGCGCCCGCGGTCACGACGCGCTTGCTGAAGATGCGCATCTCGGTCAGCGTGTCCTTGATCGCCAGCCGTTCGGCCATCGCGTGCGCTCAACGGTGATAGGGATGGCCGCCGAGGATGCTCCACGCGCGGTAGAGTTGCTCGATCAGCACGATGCGCACCAGCGGGTGCGGCAGCGTGAGCCGCGACAGCGACCAGCGCCGCGCGGCCCGCGCGCGGCAGGCCTCGGCGAGCCCGTCGGGTCCGCCGATCAGGAAGGCCACGCGACTGCCGTCGTCGCGCCAGCCGCGCAGGCGCGCGGCCAGGTCCGCGGTGCTCCAGTCCTCGCCGTTCACCTCGAGCGCGATCACCCGCTCGTCCGGATGCAGCGCGGCCAGCAGTGCCTCGCCCTCCTCGAGCACCGCGCGCGCGCCTTCGCGCCGCGACAACGGCACTTCGCGCAACTCCACCGCGCAGTCGCGCGGCAGGCGCTTGCGGTAGTCCTCGAAGCCCTGCTGGACCCAGCCGGGCATGCGGGTCCCGACCGCGAGGATGCGCAGGCGCGCGGCCATCAGCGCGGCTCCGCGAGTTCCGACCAGAGTTTCTCCAACGCGTAGAAACGCCGCGGCTCGGCACCCATCACGTGCACCACCAGCGCGCCGAAATCGAGCAGCACCCACTCGCCGGCATCGACGCCTTCGACGCCGATCGGCCGCTCGCCGGCCTTGCGCATCTCCTCGCGCACGTTGTCGGCGATCGACTTCACGTGGCGCGACGAGGTGCCGGTGGCGATCACGATGCGATCCATCACGTCGGTCAGGGAGCGCACGTCCAGTTCGACGATGTCACGGCCCTTCAGGTCCTCGATCGCACGCACGGCGATCTGCGCCAGCGCGGCGGAATCCAGTGTGCTCATCGGTCTCCCGGGTGCGTGTCGACGCAGTCATAGATACGGTTTTCGCGGATGTAGTCGAGCACCGCGTCGGGCAGCAGGTAGCGCGGCGAGCGCCGCTCGGCGAGCAGCGCGCGGATCTGGGTGGCCGAGATCGCGAGCTGCGTGAGCTCGAGGCGCAGCACCGCACCGCACGGCGCGGCAGCGAGCGCGCGCAACGGATCGGTCGCGAGGCGCTGCGCCGCCCAGTCCGCGGCCTTCCCGGCCAGCCCCAGCGCGGCACCCGGGCGCTGCACCACGACCACGTGCGCGTAGTCGGTGAGTTGCGGCCAGTCCTTCCAGGTGTCGATCTGCGCGAACGCGTCCAGACCGACGATCAGGCACAGCCGCGCCTGCGGCCCCGCCTCGGCGCGCACCGCGCGCAGCGTCTCGATCGTGTACGAGGCACCGCCGCGCACCAGTTCGAGGTCGTCGACGAGGAAGCCCGGATTGGCGTCCGCGGCGAGCTGCAGCATGCGCAGCCGCTCGGCGCCGGTGGCCACCGGCGCGTCGCGATGCGGCGGCACGCTGGCCGGGACCAGGCGCAGCTCATCGAGCGCGAGCAATTCGCCGACCTCGAGCGCGGTGCGCAGGTGCCCGATATGGACCGGATCGAAGGTGCCACCGAAGACGCCGATGCGGCGGATCGCGGCAGCAGCACTCATGCCGTGCTCCGCACGGCCTCAGCCACGCACATGCCCGCTGCCCAGCACGACGAACTTCTGCGAGGTGAGTCCCTCGAGGCCCACCGGTCCGCGCGCGTGGAACTTGTCGGTGGAAATGCCGACCTCGGCGCCGAGGCCGTACTCGAAACCGTCGGCGAAGCGCGTCGAGGCGTTGACCATCACCGAGCTCGAGTCGACCTCGCGCAGGAAGCGCATGGCGCGCGAGTAGTCCTCGGTCACGATCGCGTCGGTGTGCTGCGACCCATAACGCGCGATGTGTTCGATCGCCTCGTCGAGGCCGTCGACCAGGCGCACCGAGAGGATCGGCGCGAGGTATTCGGTCGCCCAGTCCTCCTCGGTGGCGGGAACCGCCTCCGGCAGGCGCTCGAGCGTGCGCGGACAGCCGCGCAACTCGACACCGCGCTCGCGATACGCCCCCGCGAGGCGCTCGAGGATCCCCGCCGGCGCGCCCGCGGCGACCAGCAGCGTCTCCATCGTGTTGCAGGTGCCGTAGCGCTGCGTCTTCGCGTTCAGCGCCACCGCGAAGGCCTTGTCCGGATCCGCCGCGTCGTCGATATACACGTGGCAGATGCCGTCGAGGTGCTTGATGACCGGGATGCGCGCCTCGGCCGAGATGCGCTCGATCAACCCCTTGCCGCCCCGCGGCACGATCACGTCGACGTACTCGGGCATCGTGATCAGGTGGCCCACCGCGGCCCGGTCCGCCGTGGCGATCACCTGCAGAGCGCGCTCCGGCAGGCCCGCCGCGCGCAGGCCGGCGTGCATGCAGGCGGCGATCGCGCGGTTCGATTCCAGCGACTCGGAGCCGCCGCGCAGGATCGCCGCGTTGCCCGACTTCAGGCACAGGCTGGCCGCATCGGCCGTCACGTTGGGCCGCGATTCGTAGATGATGCCGACCACGCCGAGCGGCACGCGCATGCGCCCGACCTGGATGCCGCTCGGTCGGTACGCGAGGTCGGTGATCGCACCGACCGGGTCCGGCAACGCCGCGACCTGCCCGAGCCCCTCGATCATCGCGTCGATGCGTGCGTCGGTGAGTTGCAGGCGATCGAGCGCCGCCGCATCCAGCCCCTGCGCGGCGGCGCGTTCCATGTCGTCGGCGTTGGCGGCCGCGATGGCGCCACGCCGCGCGGCGATCGCCGCCGCAGCCTCGGCGAGCGCGGTGTTCCTGGCCTGCGTGGTGGCGCGCGCCATCGACCGTGAGGCGGCGCGCGCCTCCCGGCCCACTTCGGCCATGTACGACCCGATATCCATGCGCTGTCCCGCTGCAGTGTGGAAAAATCCCGCGCGCCGGCGGCGGCGCGCTCGCATGGCATTATATCGACGCCCCCCGCCCACCGCACCCGCAGGTAGGTTCGACCTGTTGCCGAACGTGTCCGCGTAGGTTCGGCCTGTGGCCGAACATGTCCGCGTAGGTTCGGCCTGTGGCCGAACATGTCCGCGTAGGTTCGGCCTGTGGCCGAACATGTCCGGGCACAGCCCGGATCTACACGAACACAGGTGGGACCACAAGAGGCTGTCGCGCACCCCCCGTGCCGTGCGAAAGTGCCAACGCGCGGCGGCAGACCGGACACAGGAGGGCGCGCGATGAAACTCGAGTTCTTCTTCGACTGTTCCAGCCCGTGGACCTACCTCGCGTTCGAGGGCGTGCAACCGATCGCCGAACGCCACGGCGTGGCGATCGACTGGCGGCCGATCCTGGTCGGCGGCGTGTTCAACGCCGTGAACCCGGAGGTGTACGAGGCGCGCGCGAACCCCAATCCGCGCCGCTTCGCGTACATGCACAAGGACCTGATGGACTGGGCGCGGCTGTACGGGCTGCGGATCGGCTTCCCGCCGGTATTCCCGGTCAACAGCGTGAAGGCGATGCGCGGCGCACTGGTGGCGCTCGACGCCGGGCGGCTGGTGCCGTACGCACGTGCGTTGTTCCAGCGCTACTGGGGCGATCTGGCCGATATCTCGCAGCCCGAGGTCATCGCCGGGATCGCGCAGGCCAACGGCTTCGACCCCGCGGACTTCCTGCAGCGCATCGAGGACCCGCAGATCCGCGCGCGGCTGCGCCGCAACACCGACGAACTGATCGAGCGCGGCGGTTTCGGCACGCCGACGCTGTTCGTCGACGGCGACGACATGTACTTCGGCAACGACCGCCTGGCGCTGGTGGAACAGGCGCTCGCGCGCGCCTGAACGCGACACTCAGCGCCCGGCGTCCAGCAACCCCTGCAGCCGCTCCTGGGCGTCGAGGTACTCGTGGACCAGGCGCGCCACGATGTCGCGGCAACTCTCCTCGCGCTCGAGCATCCCGACAACCTGCCCCACCGGCGCGAACGCGCAACGCTGCGCACCGGGGCGATCGATGCAGCGACCGGTACGCTGCATCGCCTCCATGGTGAGCAAACCCTGCAGCGGCATGCCGAGCGGCTCCGGCGCGTCGGGGCGTTCCCAGGCGTCGGTCCAGGCATTCCTCAGCACGCGCGCCTTCTTGCCGGTCCACGCGCGCGAGCGCACGGTGTCCTCGCTGCTCGCGCTGAAATACAGCGCCTTCTCGGCCGGTTGCGCGGCCGCCTCGACCGCCGTCAGCCACAGCGATCCGGTCCACACGCCGGCCGCGCCCATGCCGAGCGCCGCGAGCACCTGCCGGCCGTTGGCGATCCCGCCCGCGCACAGCACCGGCAGCGGGCGCACCGCATCGATGATCTGCGGCCACACGACGATCGAACCGATCTCGCCGGTGTGCCCGCCACCTTCGGATCCCTGCGCCACCACGAAATCGAGCCCCGCTTCGCGGTGACGCACCGCCTGCCCCACCTTGCCGCACAGCGCACCGACCAGCTTGCCGCGCTCCTGCAGGCGGCGCACCACGTCGGCCGGCGGCGTGCCCAGCGCATTGGCCACCAGCACGCATTTCTCGCGCCGCAGCGCTTCCTCGAGCGCAGGCGCCGCACTGGTCTCGGTCCAGCCCAGCAAGCCCATCCGCTCGGCGTCGGGCGGCAGTTCGGGAACCCCGTTGTCCGCGAGCACCCGGTCCCGGAACGCCTTGTGCCCCTCCGGGATCATCTTCGCCAGCAGGGCCTCGAAGGCGGCGATGTCGGTCACGCCCGAACCCTTGCCTTCGTGCTGCTGCGGGATCACCACGTCGATGCCGTAGGGCCGATCCCCGATGTGGGCATCGAGCCAGTCGAGTTCGGCGCGGATCTCGGTGGGGTCGGTGAACGCGTTCAGTCCGAACACGCCGATGCCGCCGGCCCTGGACACGGCGGCCACGACGTCTCGGCAGTGGCTGAACGCAAAGATCGGGTACTCGATGCCCAGACGGCGGCAGAATTCGGTTCGCATGCGACGTTCCTGCGCGGAGTGAGTCGCCGGCCACTCTACACGATCCGCGGCTGGCCGGAGTCCTGCGCCGTGGCGCCGCGTGCACCGCCCAGCACCACCAGCGCAAACACCAGCAACGCCACGGCCACCGCGGCCGGGGCCGTGAGCGGCAGCACCAGCGGCGCACCCACGAAGGCAGCGATTCCTGCGAGCAGCGGCGCGAGCACCGCGACCGCCGCCTCGCGCGGGGCCCGACGCTGCGCGAGCAGCAGCAGGAACAGCACGCCGGTAGCGGCGCCCAGCCCGAGCAACAGCGCCGCGCTGGCCGGCTCGCGCGCGTTGCGCTCCGGCGCGGCATCGATGTGTACCTCGACCTGTCCGGGCGCGAAGCCGAGTTCACCGACCAGCTGCCGCTCGATACGGTGCGCGAATTCGCGCACCGCGGGCGCGCCATCCGCCGACGCCTGCCAGCCGGCGATCAGCAAGGTCTCGGACCCCGCGGCCGACAGGTAGGCACCGATCATGCGCTCGCGCCGCACCTGCGGCAGCCGCTGCCACAGCGCGGCGAGTTCGCGGTCGTCCGGCGGGTGCCCGTGCAGCGACTCCAGCGTCTGCTGCAGCAGCGCCAGCGAGCGCACGCCGGCCACGCCGTCCAGCGCCTGCAACGCATCGTGCACCTGCCGCACGCGCTGCAGGCCGGCGACGCTGAACCACGGGTTG